>JAQXFJ010000196.1 GCA_029250385.1 Candidatus Poseidoniaceae archaeon
GGTCAAGCATGGTCTTACTGGGCTAAAGAGAAGTGTTATCAATTTGATCATTCAGTAAGTGAGGTTGGTGAAAATTATGTTATTACTTTCAAGTCACTCGCCACTGAGCAATGTGACAAACTACTTCCAGAGCGTTGGAATATTCCAATTACCTGGATGTTGGATATTGAAGAATCTGCAATTATCTCAATATCTTCAGATGATTTGCCGTTAGACGACATCACCGATTCAAGACATACAAAAGAAGGTTACAGTCAATCTCAGGATGGTTACCTGTTACTGAGCATATTGGATGAACATGAAGTGCAAATCACTGTGACTAATTCAACCTATGACGTGATGGGCATCGCTGAATTTTGGAATAATCATTCGGCCGCAATTACGATAGCGGCCCATGAAACAACTGATTTGTTCAAATGGTCAAAAAGATTTGCTGATCAAGATGATTTAGTTTTCACATGGTTGCTTAAACCAAGGCCAATAGATGCTGAAGCAACATGGATTCCATATGTTGCAGTGGCAATAGGTTCAGGGGTTATTCTTAGTATGTTACTGATTCTCAAACGGGAAGGTATTGGTCCTTTGGCTGGTAGATGACATTATCTCTAATTGACCTTATCGCTTGAATTGTATCGAAGCCTTGATGACATAAAACAAATGAAGAGTAATTGCTGGGATTGCCATGGTTGCGGATAAAGTAAACATTGATCCATGGAGTAGTAACCAATCTACTGATTATTCTAGAATAATAGACCAGTTCGGATTATCGGATTTCTCTAATATTACCATGCCAAAACCGTCACATCTTCACAGGCGTGGAATTGTTTTTGCTCACAGAGATCTCGATTTGGTTATCAATGCTCATAACTCAAACGAATCATTTGGAGTATTAACTGGATTGATGCCCAGTGGCCGGATGCACCTTGGTCATTCAATGGTTATTGAGCAGGTTAAGTGGTTTCAGCAACTTGGTGGTGACGTCACCATCGCAGTAGCTGATTTGGAGAGTCAGGCAACCAGAGGGGTTGGGCTGGCTAAAGGGAGAGAAATAGCTTTGCAGGAGTATGTGGCAAACTATGCTGCTTTAGGATTAGATCCTCAAAAAACCAATGTATATTTTCAATCTACAAGGTCAGTTGTCCAAAGGTTAGGTTTTCAGTTAGGTAAAAGAACGAACCTCAATGAATTTGAGTCGATATATGGTTTCAAGGGCGATACCAACTTAGCACATCTCCAAGCACCAATGGTCCAAGTTGGTGATATATTGCATCCTCAGACAGAAGAATATGGTGGCCTCAGGCCAATAGTAGTCCCAGTTGGAGTGGACCAAGACCCTCACCTCAGATTAACTCGCGGTATTGCTGCTAAATCTAATTGGTTCAATGTGAACGACAATAACGGTCCGGGACTACTTGTTGGACTTTCGATACAAGAGGAGAACGCTGAGATTCTTGGTCAACAGCCTAATGGTCGTATCGATCGAAATAAGGTCGCTGAGGTTTTCAACGGAATTGTAGCCAAATTATCTGGGTTAGGTTTCTCAGACATTAATTCTAATCCTAAGCAAGGTACTATTGTAATCCCAGGCGCAACACAACGAGATAAAGCCAAAATCAGAATGAAATTATTAGAACTTGAACGCGAGTTAGGTGGCATGGGGCTACTTGCACCCTCCTCCACGTACCATCATTTTGCGATTGGATTGACCGGTGATAAGATGAGTAGTAGTAAACCTAAGACTACAATATTTCTAAATGACGATGTTAATACCATCAGCAAAAAAATACGCAAAGCCTACTCAGGTGGTCAATCAACAATCGAAGAGCATCGAAGATTAGGTGGTAATCCTGATGTCGATGTAGCATATCAGTACATGATGTATTTCTTTGAAGATGATGACAATTATCTAGCAGAACTAAATTCTGACTACCGAAATGGTAAGATTCTTGCTGGAGAAATGAAACAGATCTGTGTTGATAAAGCCACTGAATGGATGACAAACCACATAGAATTACGAGACCAAACCAATCATTTAG
The DNA here is from genome assembly GCA_029250385.1 of Candidatus Poseidoniaceae archaeon. Lineage (GTDB taxonomy): Archaea > Thermoplasmatota > Poseidoniia > Poseidoniales > Poseidoniaceae > MGIIa-L1. The sequence goes on from JAQXFJ010000196.1 coordinate 2,037, forward strand.
TTGCGGAGTTCTTAGCAAACGACTCTAAATGATTATGCGGAAAAGACTGCAGGGTCTGGTCCGGTTGGTAATACAGCAATTTCCTCATCAGTAAGTTCTCTTTCGACAGCAGATTCATCCAAGATCATGGAATGGCCATGAGGATCTAAAAATTCTAGAGTAATAGCAACTGTATTATCTAAACCCGCATTTTTCACATTGGTAATCAATAATTCTAATTGAACAATTTCCTTACTTGTTTGAATCAAATCTATCTTGTTTCCTTGGACTTGTTGGTTTTCGATATCGGATTGTAAGCCGCGAAGTACCGTATTCATTACTTCGAGAAATCTATTGAGCACACCCTCAACATTAGATACATAGCCTGTCGAACTACTACCAGGATTGACTTGTAAATCTAGTTCAGGTATTCTGACAGTGCACGAACTTGACCTTACCACTCGAGACCTAAGTTGTGTTTCGTTGGTTATTGCTAATTTCCAACAACCTGCTTTCTTACCTTCAGCAGGAATAAAATCTGTTTGTTTCCATCCACAGCTATGGCACATTACAGTAACTTGTGTGTGTTCACCAAAGTATGGGATTTCATCTATGTGGGCAATCATAAACACATCTCCTTCTTTATGGCAAATAGGGCAGGGGATGTTTACAGGTGACTCTTGTATTACAATCGCCTCCTGCCTAATTCTTCTGCTGTGGCGGCAAAAGCTTCCATTTCAACCCCTTTCAAACCTCGGCATCCAGGAGGTAGAAGCATTAGTCTCGTGTCAGTCAATTGAATAATTTGGCCTCCAAGGTCTCCTTCAATGAAAGTGTGCATTGAATTAAGCGCTGAATTGAATTCAGTATCTCGCTTGATTAAGCGACCTAATTCAACTATTGCAGCATGCCCATCAGATAGCCAATCAAGCAAAGTAGAGGTTCCCGTGATGTCATTTAGTACTGCCCTATGGACTACTAATCCTTTGTCGTCAGATTTTATCGGTGGATTTGGATACTTATTTCCTAAATTGTGAAAGATGAGTTCAGAAGGAACGTGATTAGTTTTTTTGGCAGTATTCATACTCGGCATTTCGAAGGTGTTTAGAGTGTTATTTGATGGTGACTTTATCTCCTCGTTTTGTTTGATTAATTTATCTGCTTTGGCAAGTTTGTCCAAATCTGGCATGCTTGGGAGTTTGATATCAGAAAAAGAATCCAGTGATGACTGGTGCGGGTCAGCCTCCTTGTTCTTCTTCATGTGGTTTGCGACAAGTCATAAGCACAAGAATACTCGCATCGAAAAGAACGAATAATACCTATTTCAAGTAAAAATCTATCTCACGATATTAATATTGAAATAGATTGGAGGTCAGCACTTCATGCGCCAATGTTCAAAAGGTGCCGACTTTAGGAGAGAATGATGATGATGGATAACAACGCAAACGTGCTAAAAACCGGAACTAGTACATTAGGTATAACTTTCAACGGAGGAGTCGTTGTTGGGGCAGACCATCGGGCAACAATGGGGCATTTCATAGCCAACAAGTCAGTCCAAAAATTATTCCAAATAGGCAATAACCTTGCGCTAACTACTGCCGGGCTAGTCGGTCATGCACAGTCTCTCTCAAGAACCCTAACTGCAGAAGTTGCCCTGTTCGAACTACGCAGACAGCAATCAATGACTGTCAAGGGAGCCGCTACTCTAACAGCAAACATACTCTCAGGCAGACCTCATTGGGTTCAACTCTTGATTGTTGGTGTTGATGAAGATGGGGGTCATGTATACTCAATTGACTCAGCAGGTGGTTCTATTCCAGATGTATATTGCGCAACAGGTTCGGGGTCCCCTTACATGTATGGTGTACTAGAGGATGGTTTCAAAAAGGATATGACCGAGACCGAAGCATTGAAACTTGCAGCCCGCGCCCTCCACGCATCAGGACAGCGAGATGCAGCCTCCGGAAACGGAATGGATCTGGCCGTCATAACCAAAAAAGATGGATTTGTTCTTCAAACTGAAGATCAGGTCAGTAAACTTCTTTCTTGACTTTTATTCCCGCAGTTTACTGCATTGTGTTCGACACATGTGTTGTTAGGTTGCGGATAAGCGGGTGGAAATGTGCGTCTCACATTCAAAGAACTGAAAGATGAAATAACTAAAATTGTACCAAAGTCAATTGAGTATAAAGTTGACTTAGAAGCAGGAAATATTGCCATTGTTACCAATGAACCAGAAAAGTTCGGCGGCGGCGACGGTCTTGTTGGTAAGATTGCTAAGAAAATAAAAAGGAAAATAAAAATCCGGCCCGACCCAAGTATCGTAAAATCAGAACTGGACGCTAAGTCGATAATAGAATCTGTAATTCCTGCAGAGGCTGAAATTTCCCATATCTATTTTGACAGTTGTTTTAGTGAAGTAATCATTCAGTGTAAGAATCCAGGTGAAGCTGTTGGTCGTAGAGGAGTTAACGTAAATGAGATTAGAACTAAATCGGGATGGATACCAATTGTCGAGAGAACACCTCCGTTATTGTCAAAAACCGTTCATGACATACGTGGCTACAGGCAAGTAAATGCTGAAGAAAGGCGTAAGTTATTGAAAAATTTTGGCTTGAATATACATCGTCCAAAGCGACCAGGGTCAATGTGGGCCAGAGTAACTGCTCTTGGTTCATACCGAGAAGTAGGCAGGGCTTGCCACTTGGTAACCACTAACGAATCACGAATCATGATCGATGTAGGAGTGAATGTCGCTAATGATAATGATCCGATGCCATTTTTTAACGCTCCCGAAGCGTTACCAGTAGACAAACTCGATGCGGTGATTCTAACACATGCCCATCTTGACCATGCTGGAATGTTGCCAATTTTATTCAAATATGGTTACCGTGGTCCAGTCTATTGTACTCCTCCTACACGGGATTTGATGTTATTATTACAAACTGATTATCTAAAAATTGGTGGCACTGAGGGAAAAAGGGCACCATATAGTATGGAAGATATCCGTACTTGTCAAAGACACGTTGTTGATGTCGCTTGGGACGAAACAACAGATATCGCACCAGATGTTAAAATGACATTTTCCAATTCAGGTCACATCCTTGGTTCATCCGCAGTACATCTCCACATAGGTGACGGCAAGCATAACCTTCTGTTTAGCGGTGATCAGAAATACGAAAAATCTTGGTTATTCGATGCAGCTAATACTCGGTTCCCACGTGTCGAATCTCTTGTTTTGGAATCAACATATGGCTCGGAAGGTGACTACCAACCTTCAAGGCAAGAAGCAAATCAAGAATTGAAGGATATTGTCTCAAGAACTTTAAGTCGAGGTGGGAAAATGGTATTCCCAGTGTTTGCAGTAGGTCGAAGTCAAGAAGTTATGATTGCAATTGATGAGTTGTTTCGCTCTGGAACGGTTAAACCAGTTCCAGTTTGGCTGGATGGTATGATTCAAGAAGCCACAGCAATACATGCAGCCCATCCAAACTATCTTACCAATACCCTTCGTAAATCTCTGCTCAAAGATGACGGCGGCAACCCGTTTAGTAACGAATGGTTCCGACCAGTAAAAAGTCGTGATCTCAGAGAAAATATTCTAATGGACCCTTCTCCTTGTATTGTGTTAGCGACTTCAGGAATGATGAATGCAGGTCCTGTTGTGGAGTATTTCAAAAATTGGGCACATAGCAAAAGGAACTCCTTATGCTTCGTCGGTTATCAAGCAGAAGGGACCTTGGGAAGGAGATTGCAAAAAGGATTCAGTGAAGTCCCCATGGTAATCAATGGTCACACAGAAATAGTCAAAGTCGGTTGTGAAATGGCAACAATTGATGGCTTCTCAGGACATTCTGATAGGAGGCAACTACTGGAATTTGTTGAACAACTCAACCCGAAGCCCCGTAATATTATTTGTCATCACGGAGATTACCACAAGTGTAACGAATTGGGTCACGCCCTAAGAGAGCGCTACAAATGTAGAACTTACGCGCCAAAAAACCTAGAAACTATCAGGTTGCTATGATCACATAAGTGGTATATCTATATCACTATCCAATGGATTTGGTATCACTGAGGCTTGATTTATTTTAGTATCATTTGAGTTTGGTGTGGTATATTTCTCAATAACTCCGGCCGCAGAATTTTGACTGAAGTCATTATTACTGGTTTTTTCAAATAAATTCCAAAACACTACGGTAATTGTGAGTACTAAAAAACTCAGAAAAACAACGGACGCAGAAGTAGTACCCTTCTGATATCCTACAATTAATCCGATGGCGATGAGGGTTAATCCGACCAGCAAAATAACCCCTCGGTATCTCGCGACCATGTGCCGTGATAACCATTTCATTCAAGAACCTCTTGCGACTGGTACTGTCCATGAAGCCGGGAAGGGTGTCTCGAGGAAGTCAAGGTTGGTTGATGACTGCCGTTGCTCCATGGGGTGAAAATGCCGAAGACGCTTACGACCAAGGGTTAGTGGAATTAGGACTTGGAGATACCCGATTAATTGAAGTGAAAGGTGCCATGCTACCGTTGAATTTTGAAGCAACTCAACCACGACCACTACCCATGGGGTCATTAGTTGAATGTCACATGGCAACTGCTTATTCTTACAACGGTTCTAGTGCGTGTGCCGGAGTTGCTTGGGCATCTTGTATTACTCCTGAAGGTGATGAATGTGCTATAGTAGCAACCATCTCTACGGAAATGGACTATGAAGAAACAACGCTTTTGCTTAGGAGGAACCTTCAACGTAGATTGGCCTCTAGAGACTTAGAAGTAATCACATTTGATGTGGCGGTAGATGAAGTTACAGCCGGAGCAGAACATCACGGGGTTGCCATGGCTGCACTTATTTTACCAAATTCCCTCTCTATTGGTGGAAGGCAATCGACTGGCCCAATTAGAGGCGGTTTGATGGTGCCAGAAGATAAAAAGCAGAAACGTGTTGATGTTAAAGCCCCTGCTGCTCCAGCACTAAGACCGGGTAGTAAAAGAAATGGGACAGGGTCAGATTTCAGCCTCTGATAGTCATTTTCAATAACCACCGCCGGAATTTAATCTCATGGCAGATACTTGGAATGTGTTCAAATGTCTTGCATGCAATAATTGTCATGGCAGAAAATCCACAGGTCATTCATGCCCACATTGCGGTCAACGGATTGCTGAATCAACACCCGTTGTTGAAAAAGCAGCCAATCCTAGTGAATTAAGGCGGAAAGTCATACTAGCAAACACACCTCCTGAACTTAGGGATGCATTATCAAAGCAATTGAACAAAGCAGAAAGTTTAGCCCAATCAACAACAGTTTTCAGTCCGAAAAAAGGTCTTCAGATACTGCGTGATTCACTGGACAAAGAAAGTAAAATATCACTGAAAGCAGTAAAAAAAAGCTTCAAGCAGAAGGGATTTGAAAATTCAGTAATATCCTTTTTAGAAATGGCCGAGGCTGAAGGATTAATTCTCCGTTTGGATGAGGAATTATGGCAATTTCTTGAGTGAAGTTGATAACAGGGAAGTCGTGGCAAAACACATCGGGCGTATGGGTTAGTTTGGCCTATACTCGGGCGTTTGGGACGCTTGGACCCAAGTTCAAATCTTGGTACGCCCACCATCATAACGATGCATAGCGAGTCGATCGGCACGATGAGCAACCCACCAAAACACTGGTAGGGACAAAACTGCAAAGGGG
>JAQXFJ010000198.1 GCA_029250385.1 Candidatus Poseidoniaceae archaeon
GCTTCTTTACTTGCATAGCCTTAGCATAACGGAGTATGTTATCAATCAATTGGTGAAGTGATTTTACTATCTTTTGTTTATAGGGTCGATTTTATTATTATAGATCCTTGTTGAGTCAACCTCCAAGGCGTGTTTTTCTTTATGTTTGATTTTTCAATAAGTCGATTTGCGTCTAACTTTTTTACATGATGAGAAAGAAGTTGTTTAGATATGGCTAACTTTTTGGTGATTTCTTTATTGGTCAACCCAATAGAACCTGCTTCAGATAAAATCTGCAGTATTGCTAATCTTGTCCCGACGATGGGTGTCGATATTGTATCCATTTCCTTTTTTGGTAGATCGGAAGACGCATATCTCCTTAATTTCCCGTCCCTCCAAGAGATTATTGTTCCTTGTGTTTCTAAAGTCTGTAAGTGATAGGCTGTGACTCCGTTTGCTAACTTCAAAGCATCTCTTAAGGCTGAAAAATGAATACCGGCATTGGCTTCAATAAAACCTAATATTCTACCTTTAGTTAATTCCTTGCTAGCCTGTTTTTTGGCTATGAGGGGGGTCAGTAAGGCGGCCAACACTATTATTCTAAAAAACTCAAACAATAATGAGCCTAAAAATAGTATTGATATAACGCCAGAGCTAAAGCCAATTAATTTAATTTTTAGCCCGTTTGATGGATTCTCATCATTATTTATCGAGCCTTTATTGTTGGCTGATTCGGGAATTTCATCACCAGAAGTAGATTCTGTTGGAGAATCTGATGTTTCAAATGGGTCAATATCTGAATCATTAGACTGGGGTTTTTTCGATTCATCCAAAGAAAGTCCATAGCATAGAGAAATGATTGCTAAAATAGTCAATATCCGCACAAACCACTTTCCTCTCATTACATGCTTCACAACAATATCCCATATCAATCGCTTGGTAAAATGGTTTTACTAAACATCTATTGCAAAAAGGCATAGTAATGTTGATACCTTAGTTTATGTAGCGGATATTGGGGATAGACTGACCATCAACACTGAAATTGAGCGCCGTTTTCTTGTTGATGGCCGCAATGATAAGCCATGGCGAGAGTGTCATGGTAAAATCAATATCAAACAGTTTTACCTAGATCGTGCCGCTCTTGAAATCAATCAAGAAAGCATTGCTTACTCTGGATTTGAACTGGTTAAAATAACGCCTGAGGAGCATGGTATTTTAGTTGGTGAAAATAACTGGGTCTCCCGTATAAGAATAGCCGATGAAGACATTATCTTGACCATGAAAGGCAAACGATTGCACGCCTCTGCAACGGAGTTAGAGTGGAAAATTAATTCACTACCAAGTGTGCAAACTTTAGAACAATTGCCGCACGTTATCAAAACTAGATACAACAAATTTGGTGGTGATGGTTTACTGTGGGAAATTGATGAATTTGAAGGGTCGTTGGCAGGATTGATTCTTGCTGAAGTTGAATTGGAAAGCCAAGATCAAGTAGTGGAAATTCCTAATTGGATTGGCATGGAATTAACTGGTTTGGGCAATTGGTCAAACGCAGCATTGGCCAGCACTTTAGCCAACGCTAATTCACTGAAAAACTAACAACTGCATCAATTATGCGTTGAACTTCGATGTCGGTTAACTCATGCATAACTGGTATAGCAACCAGTGAGTTTGATATTTTATCAGTAATTGGTAACGTCTCGTTATGCTGTGGATGGTCAGCAAATACTGCCTGCTTGTGACACGGAGTTGAGTAATATCTTCTCGCGTCAATCCCGTGACTATCTAGGTGGTTTACTAACTGGTCGGGGTAACTTGTCGTAAGACAATATTGATGCCAAGCGTGTTTCGCACCTGGTCTAGTTTTGGGTGTTGCTACTAGAGTTAAATCAGCGAATGCATCATTGTATTGTTGGGCGATTTCTCTACGCCTTGCCACCCAGTTGTCGAGATGTTTAAGTTGTACTGTGCCAATCGCTGCAGAAACTTCGGACATTCGAAGATTGCTGCCGAGCTGCATTGATTCCAAACTTGGTGAACGCCCGTGGTTCACTACTAAAGAAACTGCATCGGTTAGTTCGCTTACGGTTGTGGTA
>JAQXFJ010000024.1 GCA_029250385.1 Candidatus Poseidoniaceae archaeon
CCGTCGCTTGCTGGAGCACCTGGCCCCGGGACGTTGGTTAGGGTAGCTCTAAGCAAATCATCATCAGCAGCGTTCCAAGAAAATTCTAATGCAGCAGTTGAATCGATGGAAAACCAAGCCCTGTCTATTGCCGAACTTCCAGTGCCATATTCAATATTGTCAACAGTAAATTGCGTGATTATGGGTATTTGATTATCAATGGTAAAACTTGGTGAAACTTCGACTACATTTTCAGCGACAGTGTCATCATATGCCGTTGCTTTGAGGGTGTAAGAACCGTTAGCGAGAGTAGTCGTATCTAGGTAAGTAACCCACGGGGAGGTAGTCAAAGTGGCGACATTGTTCAAAGTGGTGCCATCGGAGATTTCGATAGTCAGTGAGGTGACAGTACCGCTGCCGCCAAAACTGAATGATAGTGTGTAAACTCCAGTCAGGCTTTGACTGCTGCTTGGCCCGTTAGTAAAAGTGATAGTAACATCCGAATTAGATTGAGCAATAACCGTCTCTTCTGCCAGTTGATTATTGGTGCTGGGTTGGAATTGAATTGTTGTGCATACTAGCAAGAGGCACAAAAAAGCCGCCATGCCAGTTGCTCGCATGTTGTTTACACATCGGCGATAAGCCTTGAATGCTACCCTCAATTTATCAGTAATCCAATGTTTGGTTGAGGTTACTGCTGGCTTCACATTGTGGGCGCAGATTTTATTGATATAACAGCAAGTTTAGAGATGGGTTCAAGTGCTACATCCTTTGTCCATATAAACGATGGCAGGTAGAACAGCGGTCTTTCTTGGAGCAATATTGCTTACCATGGTCGCCCTTCCTCTGAGTGCAAGCGCTTACAATAGCGGTGGCATTGAAGCATCAGAGGCACAAGTGGCCATGATTCCTTCTACTGGACTAGCAGTTGGCGACTCAGTGACTTTTTTCCTTACATTAACCAACACTCAACAAGGTGAAGCAAACAATGTCGGTTATGCATTTTACAAAAATCAATTAAGCAATAACAATAAATTTGTTCAGGACGTAATAGATATTTCAGGTGATACCTCCGAAACGGTAAGTGCTACTTGGGATGGTTTACTAGAAAATGACGACAAAATATGGATTACCTTCGAATATCCGTTTAATAGCGGCAACGAGGTCTCTTTCTTCGTCGAATTTGATGTCGCTGGATTACCTAACTTACGAATTATGCAAACCTTACTAACGCCTGCTACAGAGATATATGCGGGGGATACTGTAGAAATTTCATCTTTAGTAAAAAATACTGGTACTGAACCTGCATCAGCGAGTCAATTAGAGGTAAATTTGCCGGGTTCAGTAAACGATCAAATGATTAGTACTGCTAGCTTGACACCCGGGCAGGAAACTTGGGTAAATACTTCTTTTACCGCCCCTGCAACTGGTTCCTACACAATTTATCTAACTCCAGATTATAATGATGAAGTGACTGAAGCATCTGAACAAAGCAAAACAATAGAGGTTACTTTGTTGGTTAAACCTCGTATGGACATATATCATGTTGGAGACTTAGAGGTGACGCCTAATTCAGGTTCAGTAAATGGTCCATGGTATGTTAACGGAACAATCGGTAGAATAGGAGACAGCGGCACTACAGAAGTTACTATGTGGCTTGAAATTGCCCATTCAGACGGAATAGAATTTTCCCCGCCATTTACCGTTTCATTGACTGGTGGGGCCGATACTCAACAATCTTGGTCAAATAATTTTGATGATAATTTGATTGGCTCGCTTGGACCGGGAAGCTACCAGATAACTGCAGTCATTGACCCATTTGGCGATGGTGACTTTACCCAAGAAGACACTACTAACGATAGGCAATCTTCAAACTTAATAAAACTAGAATCACCAGATGTATTGGTTGATTCCGTCGCTCTAGCCTCGACACCTGTAGTACAAGCAGGAGATAAGGTGACTTGGGGCGTAACTGTAACAAACCTAGGTGGAGTAAAAGTAAGTGGTAATTTAGCATACACTTTTGAAGGAGTCTCAGCAAACTCCGAAATAATACCACTAAATCCTGGTGAGTCGCGATATTGGACAATAGAATTGTCAACTGGAGCAGGGTCTCACACTGCTAATTTTGTTGCAGAGTGGACGCCAGCAGGCGATTCATTAGACAGAGACTTGACCAATAATATCGCCACTAATTCTATTTCAGTTGAGTCAAAACTTGTTCTGAATTGGGCGGGATCCTCACTACGAATTCTTGACTTGAATAGAGAATCAGTGGAATTACCTCTGGATGAAGGCGAAGAATACATCTTTGCAATAAATTTGACCAGTCAAGAGTTGGGCGATTTAACTATCGATTGCTATGATGCGACCTCTAATTCACTAATTGTTACAATTCCAGTAAATGTTTCTGAAATCAGCCAGAAAGTATCCTTAGAATGTCAATTTACCGCTACTGCACCTTCTACAACCATACAAATGACGCCTTCTGACCCCGCTGTTACCAGTACCTACACTCGCAAACTGTCTACCACTTCCACCGTTTCTGAATCAGTTGAGGGTGAAAATTCAGGAATGGGTACAGCAGCTTTAATTGGTCTTGCAGTGCTTTCATTGCTTGTCATTTTTGGACTTGCCATATGGTTGACTAGAGAGTCAGAAGAAGAAGTAGAACGAGATATTTTCGAATATTGTCCTGCCTGTGATGGAGAATTGGAAGGAGACGAGAGTCGCTGCCCCCACTGTAATTTTAATCTGGCTAAGGCGAGAAAACAATTCCATTCATGCCACGAATGTGGAGAATCAGTACCAGATCTAATGGATAATTGCCCATATTGTGGCGCTGAACAAGATGTTTCGTCGTTCTTTGAACAACGGCAACGTCGAGAAAGAAAAGTTGTACCTAAAGAAGTGGTAGCATTACCTGAAATTGATGAAGATGAAGTGGTAACAGGAACGGAAGACTTTGACGAGACCGTTAAGGAATTCGGTTATGATGAGGAGCAATTTGGTGATTTCTGGGATGAGAACATCGCTACAGCAGAAGCCGAAATTGCCGAAATTGAACAATCGTATGAAGAAGAAGAAGTTTCCACTGAAGGACTTACTCCTGAAGAGATCGAAGAATTCGACTCACAGGTTACTACCCGTCTAAAAGGGCTCAAAGAAATGAGCGCAGGAGTACAAGATCTTGACGAAATGCTTGCATCCAAAGGAGAATTAGTTTCTCACAAGGACGACGGTGCAGATTTATCAGCAAGCGATGCAGAAATAAGAGGTAGAATCTTTGAATTAACCGGAGAAGATGGAGTAATGCCAGGGGATCAAGTTCACATTGGACTTGGGATTTCTGACTCTTCATTGGCAGGAAATGAGATCGAAGAAACCAGTTCCGACTTCACTGTCGGGGATGAGGATACTCCAATTGCTAAGATTAAGGCGACTGATGAATTACAACCTGCAAGACAAAAACCTAAGCGACGTCAATCATCAAAAAAGACCGCTGAATGTGGCTCTTGTGGTGCTGAAATACCGATTATGGCCAAAGAGTGCCCAGTTTGTGGCGCTGAATTTGAGTGATGTCCGTCGGCTTTCATAGGGTTCGTCATTGCGTGAGCTCGGCCACCATGTGCGTCATCCGGACAGTTGCGGATTGAATTGTACACTTCAAACCCACGCTCGATTAATCACTTATTTGATAACCAAGTTGGGTGTCGCAGAACCATGAGGAGATACAGTCTAGCAGTGTTCCTCATATCGACGTTTATGCTATCTAGCCTCTCTGGATGTCTTGGCTTACTACAAGCAAGAGAAACCATAGAAAGTATGAGGGAACCAGTTGAAAGAGTGTCTTACCCAGATAAAGTGGATATGACTCATACTTTCACTACTATCTCAATTCAACCCTACTCTAATTTTACATCATTTCCAATAGATGATACGGTTGAAAGAATCGAGATATACTTCAAAGTAACTATGAGTGGTTCAGATCAGATTTCCTGTTTCGATGAGGGTTTAAGTAGCGAATTAAGATATGTAAGAGCCGAAGTTACCACTCCTTCAGGTGCAGCAATTTGGTCACAAGATGTTTGCCAAGATGTAACTCCTACAGTTGACAACTTTGAGCCAGACCCGTCGTTTGAATCAGGAGACTGGGACTTAAACGTAGAATCTAGAGGTTGGGGAGAAACTACTATTGGCGCTTTACAAGACAATTTCATAATTGTGATAACTATACACAGGGTATGTCAACAGTACCCTCTCGAGCCACCGTGTGACGAATGATTATTCCGCAAGGGATTCATTACAGGCATACTTTCTAGAACAGTTCTGACATTTTCCTACTCGGTCATGGTTACGCTTTGCACCACCCATTGCCATCAGTCGTTGTATTTCTTTTACCTCATCAAATAATTCATCCTTGGCATCATCGTCCCACATTACTTGGTGGATATCTTCATTGCCGTATCTCAAGATGCCATATGGAGTGGTTCTTTTGGTATTTATTTCAACTAGGTGGATATATGCTAGAACTTGTCTTCTGTGTGATTCATGGGGGCGTTTGGGGACTCGACCGGTTTTTTGTTCGATAGGAATAAATTCTCCATCAATTATTACAATTTGGTCAGGCCTTCCTCTTATTCCAGTGGCGTTATCAATAAGTAATCCAGCAGACTCTTCATCATCAGAATATGCGACTTCAGTGCCTTGTTTTAACCCTACATCTTTTCTCGCTAATTCTGATTCATTTTCGGTTATCAGTGCCCGTTGCAATTGCCATGAAGCAGCTAAAGTCCACAGCATTGCTAGCACAATAAGGATAAAGCCGGCTTGTTTTCTGTTATCTGCTCCGTTTAACGCAATCGAATGAATTCCGAGCAAGATCGCTGCAAATAGCAAACTAGTCTCAACTTTTCCAGCCTCAAACCACCCTCCTTCAAACCCTTCAGGTTCCCACTCGGGTTGCAGTATTTTTGTCTCTTGAATCAACTCACTTTTTTGTTGTTTAATCGTCACATCAAAACCAAGCCAATCTCGCCATGGAATTGATACCGCAATAATGCCAGCAAGTAGTACAGTAAGGCTCCACATAGCAAGATATTTGGCAATATCTTTTGGATATAACGCTACGTCGTCGATACTCATGAAGGCAATAGAATCAATCACTATTGCGATTATTACAGTAAACCACCATGTCCAAATAATCATATGACGTTTGAATTGGCTTTGTTTTATCTTGAATTCAGATACCCTTTCATGTATTTGTGCATGCTTTGCTTTGCCAGAATTGATCGCATCTCCCTGGCCAGAATTACCTTTTTTCGCTAACTCCCAAGACAGTGGGCAATATGTGTGACGTTCAATGTCACTAGCACTTACTTTTGGCAAATTATTTTTGCTATCTCGCCAAAAGCCATCTTTACTTTTCTTGGCTGTAAAGGGGTCAAATTGTGAACCTATGCCGTGGTTAGTCGCATCCCCCATATGAGTGCGTTTGATGTCTTGAGTCTTGTAATCTTCGCCAATTTGTTTCACATTTTTTCCCCAAAATATGATTTATGGAAATCTGTTATGTTGCGAAGCGGTTTAATATGGGGGTCAAGTCGGTCGAATGCAGAGGTCATTTCATGTCTGAAGAAGCAAGTCTATTGTTACCGTTTGAAACCTATGAAGAAAATGCAGTAAATATTGGTACTCAACAGAAGAGTGCAGATATGGCTAGATTCATTGATACCGTAAGGGATGACGGTCTTTATTTGCTAGACGTCAATATGACTGACTCCAGAATTAGAACCACTGCAGAGTTCTTGAATAAATTTGAAGCTCCAAGAATTATGGTTGTTTCAGCAAGGCAATATGGTCAAAGACCAGCTCGAAAATTCGCTGAAGCAGTTGGTGCTCACTCAGCAGTTGGAAGATTTATTCCAGGCTCCCTAACTAATCCTGCTCTACGTTCATATGTTGAGCCTGATATCCTATTTGTTACCGATCCTGCTGCTGACCAGCAAGCACTGAAAGAAGCAGTAAATACTGGCTTGCCGGTGGTTGGTATTGTTGATGCTAATAACAATTTAAGAAATGTAGACATTGCGGTACCAGCCAATAACAAAGGTCGCCGCTCACTAGCACTGGTTTACTGGTTGCTAGCAAGAGAGGTCTTGAAAGTACGGGGCGAAACCACAGACGAAGATTGGGCAGCGGCGCAAGACGTTGAAGAATGGCAATCCACCTTCTGATTGTTTTACCAATAACCTAGATTATTTGTCGCCTCGACAATATACATTACACCACTAGCAACTATAGCGACTAGTATACCAGTACTGATGACTGATTGCTTCCATTTTGTTAGCCAGCGTTTACCCAGATTAACTCCTAAAATTGCTGAGGCCACCAAACATGGTATCAGGATAAATTCGTCAAGTATTGCACTTCCCTCAAACATAATGTAAATCGGAATGCGGGTAAGGTCTACTGCTAATGCTAAGACACTTGCAGTTGCTGCATAGGCTACTTTGTCAGGTAACCGTTTTTGTAGAAACATCGCCCTTAGTGCACCTTGATGGCCGGTCAAGCCACCAAAGAAACCTGAGCCAAATCCGCCGATTCTATCTTCTGAATCTGGTAGCCTAATATTTGTCCATTTCTCAGTAACTGATAGAACTGGTAGAATCACTAGTGCTATTCCGACAACCAGTAGCAATGGGTCTGAAGGAATATAAGAATGCAATACAGCACCAATTATAGCGCCGATTACTAAAGCCCATCCATAGCGCTTTACCGCAGAAAAATCGACACTTGATTTCAATAATTTAAATTTCCAAGCATTATGTGCACCATGAATAATAGCCACAACGGCAATGGCTTCATGTGGTGGTAACCAAAATAATACTACTGGAGTCAGCATTGTTGCTAGGCCAAAACCTGCAGGTACTGTTAATGCTGCAGCCAACAAAGTGATTACCATGCTCACTACAACTAACAAAAGTTCCATGAACTATTCAACATTAGGCAATGAATAAATCTGTCTAAATAGGTAACATTGTGTTTTATGTGTTACATTGTCTAAATTTATCGGGAATTGTAGTGTGTATGTCGGTTGAACCTTTTTCTATTAGATTACGATACCAAGTGATATGTTAGGGAGTGATAATCACGCCCAGATGCTGTCTTTTGCTGGCTTTCTACCGGAAACAAAAGTAGCAACAACATCATTTGCTTCACCAGAGGATTTGCCGGGCTCGCTAGATTTTGTTAGATTAACCGGAATCTTAGCCCATCGGGAAGTATCAAACGGCCAAGGTAGTTTTGAATTAGCCGTAGGGGCCGCTAAAAGAGCTCTCTCAAGGACAGATATAGGTCCCAGTGACATTGATTTGGTAATTAATTGTTCAGTTAGTAAGATGGATGGCAAACTTCGTCAACACCTATCACCAAGTTTTGCTACTTTAGTTGCTAATGAATTGCAAATTACCAACGCACAAACATTTGATGTTTCTAATGCATGTGCGGGTATGTTAACCGGATTGATGATTGCTGAATCAAGAATTAGCAGTGGGCAATGCAAGTATGCTTTGGTTGTATCAGGGGAGCACATTACTCCTATTATTGGCGAAGCCAAGAGAAGAAACTTGTATCTTCACCCGCGCGCAATTGCTTCACTAACCGTTGGTGATGGGGCTGCAGCGTACATCCTTGGACCTTGTAAGGAATCTGGGAGAATAAGATTTAGCGAGCCATTTACTATGGCACAATACAACAGGCATTGTATCGGACAAGCATGTAAATCACATGCTGGTCCACAGATGAGAACTAGAGCTAAGGACTTGCAAAACGGTATTATTGACAATTTAGGAGATTTTCTCAAGAGGTCAATTGATTATATGGAACTCAAGTGGGATGAAATAGATCACACTTATTCTCACCCAACAACTCCCAAGGCAGTCAAAAAAGGTGCAAAAGTAGCCATTGAAGTGATGGGAGAAATCAACTTTCTACACAATAATAGTGCCGAAACTGCTAACACTGCATCGACTACTCACGGTGTTCAGCTCGAAATCTCTCAAAATAGCGGCTATCTAAAGTCAGACGAGACAGCATTGTTGGTATCATTTGGTTCAGGTCTTGCAATCTTAGCCGTACATTTTAAACTCCCAACGGGGGTGGAAAATTGGTCGTAATGTTGTCTTGGGAAAGTAAGAAAATAGGTTATACCGGTTTACTAAAAGCCACCCTAAAGTTGGCTAAAAAGGCCATCAGTAATGCAGGCATTGAACCCGATCAAATCGGTTTGGTAGTGCATGGTGGGGTATACAGAGAGCACTTTAGAACCGAACCAGCATTTGCTACTCACATCCAAGGGGACTTAGATATCCACTGTCATGGCATTGGACTTGATAGCGAGTCATGTTTCGCATTTGATGTCACAGATGGTAGTTGCAGTCCACACGTTGCTATACAATCGGTTGCCGATTTATTACCGGCTCTCTCAACCAATTATGCCTTATTGTGTATTGGGGATGATCGTCCGACGAAATATTGTGATTGGGAATATGAGTCATATTGTGTTGTCGCAGTAATTGGACTATCGGGAGACGGCCCTAAATGTGAATCAATAATTCACGACAACTCAAATTTAACTCCAAGTGCAATTACAACCGGTTATTTTGATCAAAGTATCAAGAAAAATAAGTTTGTTAAATCAGGCACGGTCGAATTCCTTGAACAACAGTCTAGCAAGAACTTCTTTCAAGGTCATCAAAACTGGTTATCAGGCAAACATATGCATGAATTTTTGCAGTTAATCAACAAACATGATGATACACTAGAACATCGTATAGTAGACCGCTCGGGTAAGTCAACAACTGCCAAGTGGGTGTTCTAATTATGGAACTTAAGCGTAGCAAAGAAGATAATTTCTTGTTAGCCTTTTTGGTAGTATTATGCTTGTACCACATTATTGCTAGATTTGGCTTAGCAGTTGACCTTCAATGGCATACCGATATTGGGCGTGATGAGTTATTTACTCCACCTCACATAATGATTCTAGCCGGGATAGTTCCAACAAGTATCATGCTGATGTCATACATTTTGTGGAATAGTTTTGTCTCAAAAAACCCTGAGAAGACAGGATTTTTTATTGGCCCATTTGTTGCTCCAACTAGTCTATGGATGATGGTTTGTGGCTTAATCACCCTTGTCTTTGGAGGATTATATGATGATTATTGGCATACCTCCTATGGTGTAGATACAACTATAATTACTCCTCCACATATCTGGACTTTTGCAGGTGGAATGTTAGTAGAAGTAGCGACAATTGTCCTAGCATTACAAATTAGAAACCGACTAAAAGAGGCGACTCCTAAATGGCTTAACTTAGTAATCATCGGGACTCTTTGGGCCTTAGTGTACCATTTTCATCTTGCCTTTGCCAACTTCTTAGATCCCCGTGTCTGGTCCCTTAATATCTTTAATTTTCAAATTATGTTGCACATCATTTTTGCTGGTGCTTCACTGATAATATTCTTACCTTTAGCCGACAGATTACTTGGTAAGAATGGGGCGCTAGCCTTAGCCAGTTTACTACTAGCATCGCAATTATTATTCCTTACATTGGTGCCAATTCTAGTCGAATCGATGATGACTAGTGAGCATTATTTCCGACCCGGCTCGCCTCATACAGTCTGGGCTGCACAATGTTTACCTTGGCTATTATTACCAATTCTCTTAGCAACAAGACGGTATTCAGTTTTACAAAATCCCAACAGACTTATTGCTCTAGTAATTGTTGTTGATGCGGTATGGTTACCGACTTTCATCGATTATATTCCTTTTGAAATCGGGTTGTTTAATACCATTCTATCAGTTGTGATTACTATACTTGTATTACGTGGATTTATCTTTTTTAGTCAAGGTTTTGGTGCAGCAATTGAACGTTTATCGGCAGATAAAATGATTACTCTTGGCAAGAAATCCCCGCCTACTGCAAAGCTGTCGGTAGCAGGCGTTTTCCTGCTGCTAATTTTCACCCCATTAGCAAGTGGTCACGTAATTCATTTATCTGAGGAAGGTGAAGGATTAGATGCGCCAAAGAGATTCCTTATTGATGTCAATGAAACCTATGTTTGGGTTGAATTTATGATTTGGCCGCCAAAAGCACTGATTGAAACGGAAGTATCAATTTTGCCGGCAAATAATGAAACTAGTGATGTCACCAATGCATGGATTGAGCTGGTTTATCCAACAGAAAAGGACACTGTTAGGATGCGGACTGTTTTTGAGGATAGAAATAATCATTCGATATGGAATGGACAGGTTAATTTCCCATTTTCAGGCAACCAAACATTAGAGATCTGGTTAGAGGTTAATGGTCAATCAAGTTTTACCGAAATTCCAGTCGATGTCGACGGTCCACCTTTGTTGCCGGTTTGGTTAGCCTGGCTCCTAGCAATTTCTTGGCCGGCATTAATGGTTTTAATATGGAAAAATATTTCTCATAAATAACGAGGTGGATGTATGAAAATAGCGGTTACAGGGGCTACTGGTACACTTGGCAAGGCAATCATGCTCAGACTTAGCGAAACAGGCTATTCCGTTATCGGTATTGGTAGAGACCAAGCAAAAATAACTGCCATGCAAAACCAGAATTTCATAATGAAAAGATGCGATATAAACAATTTAGCAGAGTTGACTACCGCATTAACAAATTGTGATGTGATTATCCATTGTGCAGCTTATGCAGCACCGTTTGGTAGTAAAAAACGATTTTTCCAAACCAATGTTGAAGGAACCAAAAATGTCTACAAGGCAGGGCAACAAAATTCAATTTCTCGTATAGTGATGATATCTTCTGCCTCAATTTTTGACCGTATGACACACGACAAGCCACATACGGATGCAACACCTGAACTAAAATATAGACCAAAACACTACTATGGAGCAAGTAAGTATGATGCTGAATTGTTCTGTTTATCACAACCAAAACATCAGTGGATAGGCCTTAGACCTAGAGCGGTATTTGGGCCTGGAGATCAAACACTACTGCCTCGATTAAAACGACTGATCGGTAAGAATAATTACCGGACTATCGGTGAGGGAAAGGGACTTATCGATGTCACTTGTCTGTCAAATTTTGTCGATGCTGTCTGTCTTGCCATCGAGGCCCCAGAGAGTAGTTTAGGTAAATTTTACAATATTTCTAATGGCGATCCACGAACTTTTAATTCGATTATGCAGTTCTACACCGCTAAGTTTCCAGGAAACTATCGGCAGCGTAAATTGCCCTACTGGCCAATTTTCATTATCGCTCACCTTGCCAGTGCTGTAGCGTCAATAATACCGGGTAAGCCCTATGAGCCAACCCTGACACCATATGGTCTAAGACAGGTCACAGGCTCGTTAACACTCGATATATCAGGTGCTAAGGCAGCCCTTGATTGGCAGCCAATAAAAACCTTCGAGCAAGGTATGGAGGAGTTGGAATGAGCAAACTTAGAACTCTGTTTCGTTACTTTGTTACTCCAAAGAAATTCCGTAGCCGACAACGAATTGAAAAAATACAGCGCAAGGGAATGAAGCATCAAGTAAGATTTGTCAGGAAAAATTCGCCATTTTACGGCAAGCACTGGGAGGGGCTATCAGATGATGAATGGGCCAAATTCCCACTTATTGATAAATCGATTATGATGGACAACTTGGCTGATTTGTTGACGGTTAGGTTAGATGTGAATCACGCCAAACATCTAGCCGATAAGGCTGAAAAAAATCGTGATTTTTCTCCCAAAATTGGCCCGTATTCAATTGGTTATTCCTCAGGTACCAGTGGCTCAAGAGGGATGCATTTTATCAGTGAACAAGAACAAGCTTCGTGGGCTGGTTTCATGCTATCTAGAGGCCTAGACGGTTCAATATTTGAGCGCTACAAAATAGGGTTAATTTTACGCGCTAATTCCAATACCTTTGAGTCAGTTGGTTCCAATCGAATTAAATTCAGTTTTTACGACCTAATGAAACCGTTAGATGAACTACATGACAGTATCATTCAGGATGAACTAGACATACTGATGGGCCCGCCTAGTGTGTTGAGCTATTTTGTTGATATTGATTCCTCAATTAAGGTGAGAAAAATGGTCTCGGTTGCTGAAGTCTTAGAAGATGTTGACCGAGCAAAAAT
>JAQXFJ010000219.1 GCA_029250385.1 Candidatus Poseidoniaceae archaeon
ATGCCATCCGTGAAAATCTTACAGAAATTGGGCCTGCAGTGTTTATCGCATACAGTGTCGAATTAGATCCAGGTCAAGTCCCGGTCGCTTCTAGCGAAATTGCTGAAACGGGGTTTGTCAACGTCGCAAAATTCGAGGAGTTAAAGTGGGTAAGCGCAGCAATGAAGTCAATAGCTACAAATGCGCTAATTCAAACTCCGTTTGCGACTCTAGATTATTCTGACCAAAGAGGGTATCCGTATCTTCTACACCAAAACGGAGATGTAAAAATATGAACGAATCACTATCTGAGAGAATTAGGTCAGCAAATGACGAACCGGTAAATGAAGATGGCGAATACATTGTCTATTGGATGATTGCCAGTCGACGGTTCAACTACAACTCATCGTTAGAATTCGCAGCTCAACTGGCAATAGAACATGAAGTTCCATTGTTGGTAATCGAAGAAATTTCTACCAGCCACAGATTTGCTAATGACCGAATCGCGACTTTTATGATTCAAGGCATGGTCGAAAATGTGTCTGTCTTCAAAGACAACAATATCCGCTACATACCGTGGGTCGAAACACCATTGAGCGGGCCGATTGGTTTGCTAAAAGAAATTTCCAAAAGAGCAAAGATAGTAGTCAGTGATGACTTCCCCACTTACTATCCCAGCAGAGCCATAAATGCAGCAAGCAAATCTATTCCAGTAAAGATGTACGCTGGTGACTCAAACGGAGTTATTCCAATGTCATGGACTGAAAGCGCCCACACAACTGCTCATGGGTTTAGGCGATGGATACATGCAAATTTCAGTCGCTGCCCAGAAACCTGGCCAAAACAAAACCCAATCCCAAAGGGAGCCGATATTATGATGAGTGATAAATTGTTTAAATCGGTAATGAAGGATTGTTCTGTTAAACTTCCACCGTTTGAATGGTTGTGGAGATGTTCAGAAGGTGGCTCAGTAGGTAAAAAAGCGCTGGCTGCAATAGATATCGACCACTCTGTAGGGCCAGTAAGAATGGCGCAAGGTGGAAGAAATACCGCAATGAGGAAACTAGCGCACTTCTTGACAGACCGACTAGAGAGATATCACTTAGACAGGAACAATGTGGAAAACCCAGCTGTCAGCGGTTTATCGCCTTGGTTGCATTTTGGCCATGTCTCCTCAATTGAAATCGTTGAACGCATACTCAACCAAAATGATTGGTCTCCAGAGGACATAGACCCATCAAGAAAAGGCTCAAGAGAAGGCTGGTGGGGACTACCTGCTGGTGTAGAAAGTTTCCTCGATCAGATAATAACATGGCGAGAACTTGGCTTCAACAATGCATATCACAACAAAAATCACAACAAATTTGAGTCAATACCCGCATGGGCCCAAAAGACACTTGCTGAGCACTCCGATGATGAACGTGTATTGTATACATATGACCAAATCGAAAACGCAGAAACTCACGATGAAATATGGAATGCTGCTCAAATCCAATTAACCCAAACTGGTATCATCCACAACTACTTGAGAATGTTGTGGGGTAAGCGAATTCTAGAATGGGCATCAACTCCAGAGCAAGCTGCTAATTGAATGATTAAACTTAATGACAAATACGCGCTTGATGGCAGAGATCCTAATTCTTACACGGGAATATTTTGGGTCCTTGGAAGACATGATAGAGCGTGGGGCCCCGAAAGAGCCATATTTGGAAAGATAAGATATATGTCATCAGAAAGAACTCGTAAAAAGATGAATCTCAAACCATACCTACAACAATATCGGAGTAGATGAAATGAGTATTGTATTTGAACACAAGACTGAGGTTGAAAACAGTGTCGAAGAAGCATTTGCATGGCACGAAAGGAAAGGAGCATTTAGACGTTTGATGCCACCATGGGAACTTGCAGAAGAAGTACGTGCAGATGATAATCTTGAAGAAGGTTCTCAAAGAATATTCAGATTCCCCATGGGCCCAATAAAGATGAGTTGGGTTGCCGAACACACAGGATACAATCCACCTCACTCTTTTGAGGATAAGATGCTAAAAGGGCCTTTCAAATCTTGGCATCATACTCACAATTTCGAGACAATAGGAGACAACAATGCGTTGATTCATGACAAGGTTAACTACAAGCTGCCAATGGGATTCCTTGGTAAACTAGTCGCTGGTAGAATGATAAAGAAGCGGCTTGACAGAATGTTTACAGCAAGGGAAATTAGACTCGAAAGAGATTTGAAGCGTCATGCTGATTTCGCTGATAAACCCCGTAAAAAAATCCTAGTTGCAGGCTCATCTGGATTAATTGGTCGTCAATTAGTGGCGTTTTTAGATACTGGAGGCCATGATGTTTGGCGACTAGTAAGAAGAAAGGCCAAGAAAAATGAAAAAGAATTGGTTTGGAATCCCGAAGTTGGGATAATTAATCATGATGTTTTGGAAGGCTTCGACGCAATAATCCACCTTGGTGGTGCGGGAATTGGCGATAAGCGTTGGTCAAAAAAACGCATGAAATTAATCGAGGAAAGCAGAACAAAGAGCACTAAATTGTTGGCAAATGCCATCACTGAACTAACCAATAAGCCTGAGGCATTCATCGTTGCTAGCGCTGTTGGTTGGTATGGTGAACGTGGTGATGAAGAGTTAGATGAAACATCAACACCTGGCGAAGGATTTCTGCCAAAAACTTGCGCTAGATGGGAAGACTCGTGTCAGGCTGCCCGAGATATCGGGGTACGAACCATCAATTTGCGAACCGGCATTGTCCTAGATGCTACCGGTGGAGCGCTTGGGAAAATGTTGTTACCAGCCAAACTTGGCGCTGGAGGCCCAATTGGCCGAGGTAAACAGTGGTACAGCTGGGTTTCAATGGACGACCAGATATATTCAATTCATCATCTCCTAATGAAAGAAGATTGTGAAGGTGCCTACAACATTGGATCCCCAAACCCTGTGCAACAAAAGACATTTGCCAAGACTCTGGGCAAGGTGTTGCGACGACCAGCATTTATGCCAACTCCTCCGCTAGGAATATGGTTTCTGTTTGGAAAAATGGGTGTTGCCTTGACCACAGAGAGTACTAGAGTTATTCCGAAGAGGCTGATGTCTTCTGGATACAGGTTTGAGCATGAAAACCTAGAAGGCGCCTTGAGAGACAGTTTAGGACTCTGGAGATAATCCTATCAAACCAAGAAATTTAACCTTGGCTTTCTAATAATACCAAGAGCAAACTGAATCTTGCGGTAGAGGCTCATTGTCAGTCTTCGGGTAAAAACATCACCATTTCTTTTCATGGCTTCTTCAAGAATTGCATCATAGGCTGCACACATTACTGACGGTGAATATTTGGCATCTTTATCTAATAGTGACAACAGCCCAACAGCGTTTTTCCTGTGTACCATTACATGGTCGAGATAGTGTCGCATAAAATTCTGCCAACCTTCTGAGGTTGGAAGGTCTTCAGAAGTAAGGTCTTTGCTTGATAACCCAAATTTGGCAAGTTCTTCACTAGGGAGATAAATTCTGTTTCTACTGAGGTCTTCTTGAATGTCCCGCAAGACGTTGACCATCTGTAGATAGATACCCATCTCAACCGCATGTCGTCTGGCGTTTGGATCATTGTATCCATATATTTCCACTAAACACAGGCCAACAGTTGATGCGACGCGGTAACAATATTGCCGTAAGTCTTCGAACCTTTGATACTTCGCAGCGTAAAGGTCATCTTCCATTCCTGAAATTAACTCTCTCAAATGGTCTAACTCTATTGGGAATTTTTTGATCACATCGGCGAGCGCTATGAAAATTGGTTCATCGACAGTCTCATTGTTTTCTATTGATTCCAAGTTTATTCTAAACCATAGTAAAGCCGTTAGTTTTGACAGATGATCTAAATCTGGATTTAGCGGTTCAGTCTGTTTGTCTGTAGATAATTGAATGCTACGATTTTTCGCCTGCTCGCTTAGGTGCGATAAGTCTCTATCCGGCAACCAATCTCCGTCAACGATGTCGTCAACTCTACGGCAAAAGGCGTAAAGTGCATTCACAGCTTTGCGCTTTTGAGTCGGTAAATGTCTAAAAGAGCGGAAGAAGGAGCTTGATGCATTTCTAGCAATTGTTTCACAGGTAGAATAGGCGTTTTGAAGTTTATCTGCCATGGTATCTTTTTCTTGTCCGAGTTGAAATATAGATACCATACATTCACCACCCAGAGCATACTGCCAACATCTTTAGCCATTCTTATTGTTATATCAAGTATAGTATTTTACCGAACTAAAATGTGTACTAGAATCATGCAAGTTGTGCCCAATCAACTTCTGCTTCGACTGCTTCTATTTCATCAACATCCATTTGAGCAAGTTGTAATTTTCCAGATAATTCATCATTTACTGCATGCCAGTAAGAATATGCTTCAATAACCCAAATTCCAGACTCTCTAGTGCCATTTCCAGAGCCCTTTACGCCACCAAATGGCAAGTGTGCTTCTGCCCCAGTAGTAGAATTATTTATTCCTGTCATTCCAGCCTTGATGCCGGTTTTGTAACGATATGCTTCCAGACGATCATTGGTATAAATTGCCGACGACAAACCGTACGGACTAGCGTTAGCAAGATGTAGTGCATGGTCGAAATCTTTGGCCTTGACTATTGTTACAGCAGGGCCAAATATTTCCTCATGGAAACATTTCATGTCTTCAGTTACATCTGCAAAAACGTGTGGCCACATAAACACACCATCTCCTGCATTACCCATGAAATTTTCCGGCTGGTTGTCTGTAGTTATTTCCCCTCGACCCCAAAGTTGGGTTGCTCCAGAAGACTTAGCCATTTCTAGGTCAATCAAGAAATCCTTAGCGTACTTTTCAGACAGCATTGGGCCGTATAGAACATCTTTGTGAACCGATGAATCACCTATATGAGTCGACCTAACTTTTGCCATAAATTTCTCCATAAACTCGTCATATATTTCTTCGTGAACTATAAGATTGCCAAGGCTTGTACACCGTTGTCCAGCGGTTCCAAAAGCACCCCAATAAGCACCTGCCACTGCATTGTCTAAGTTGGCAGACGGCATAACAACCAATGGGTTCTTGCCACCTAATTCTAAGGAACAAGAAACTAAATTTCGACCGCAAACTTCGCCAATCATTTTCCCAACCCCGGTTGAACCTGTGAAAGAGATTTTGTTGACTAATCCTTCATCTACTGCATCTACTAGGTATTGACCAGCGCCGCTGCCCTTGCCGTGAACAAGATTGATTACGCCGTTTGGTAAACCTGCTTGATGCATAATTCGTGCTAGAGCAAAGGAAAGAAGGGGGGCGTCTTGTGGGCTTTTCCACACACAAGTATTACCACACATGATGGCTGGAATCATCTTCCAAAATGGGACCGCTGAAGGAAAGTTACAAGCATTAATTATGCCACAAACTCCCAATGGGCGACGGTAAGTGAACAACTCTTTATCCGGCAATTCTGAATTTACTGTTTGACCATACAATCTTCTGCCTTCGGATTGGAAGAACAAACATGTATCAATTGCTTCTTGTATTTCGCCACCAGATTCTTTCAAAGTTTTACCAATCTCTCTTGTCTCAAGTGCTACAAGATCATCTTTGTACTCCATTAACAAACGTCCCATGTTACCAATTATTTGGCCTCTGGTGGGCGCTGGCGTGGCGGCCCAACCGGTAAATGCTGCATGAGCTGCCGCAAGGGCAGAATGGACATCATCGCGTGTTGAAAGGGGGAATTCACCTAAGCAATCCGCTAGCAGTGCTGGGTTTTTTGATTCGAAGGTCACTCCATCGCTGGATGAGGTCAATTGACCGTTGATGATGTTGTATCCTCTAACCGATGGTTTTCCATTCGGGTTTTCTCGGGCAATAAATTCCAATCCTGTTTCTAAAACATGAACCATGGTCAGCCGACCTATGCCCGACTATTGAAGATAATGGTCATTATCGATAATTCTATATTTGCAATGTTTAAAAGTACCCTGACAATACCACTCATTACCTCGAGTACAGGCCATGGGTATAGAAACTATAACCACGGCCGGTAATTTGGAGCGATTATTATGTCAGGTCAAAATGAAACTATCTCACTAACGGTAGAAAAGTCGATACCATCAGATGTCGGGCACGGAAGAGCAAGAATTTCGGGAGACTCCGGACTTGACTTAAAGCCTGGAGACATCGTACTAATCAAAGGGGAAAAGCGCTCTACAGCAGCCATATACTGGCGCAGTAGACCGGAAGATAATAAAATGTCAATCATCAGAATCGACGGGATAATCAGAAAGAATGCTGGAGTTAGCCTTCGAGACAAAGTAACCGTTTCAAAAGTAGATGCTGAAGAGTGTAAAAAACTCATTATATCTCCAGTAATGGCCAACAAGCAGAAAGTCAAATTTGGCCCGGGTATCGAGGGATTTGCTCGCCGTGGCTTGCAAAACCGTCCAGTAGTGCAAGGTGACAGAATTTTCATCCCGGGAATGACTCTATTTGCAGAAGCGTTGCCGTTTGCTGTGGTGCAAACTACCCCAAAAGGCGTAGTCAAAGTTACCAACGATACTGATATCGTTATCAAAGACGAAGCGATAGATGACGATGACATTGGTCAATCAGAAGGAATCACTTACGAGGATGTTGGTGGCATTGGTCAGCAATTATTGAAAGTTCGAGAAATGATTGAACTACCACTAAAGCATCCTGAATTATTCCGCAGACTGGGGATTGACCCCCCAAAGGGCGTTCTCCTTCACGGCCCCCCGGGCACCGGAAAGACAATGATTGCCAAGGCTGTTGCTACCGAAACTAATGCCCACTTCAAGAGCATCAACGGCCCGGAAATTATCAGCAAGTATTACGGGGAATCCGAAAAACAACTTCGAGAGATTTTTGATGATGCTGCCGATAACGCACCGGCAATAATTTTCATTGATGAAATAGATTCTATTTGCCCCAAGCGTGAAGATGTGAGCGGTGAAGTTGAGCGAAGAGTTGTTGCTCAAATGTTGACCTTGATGGATGGTATGCAAGGCCGGGACAATGTTGTCGTAATTGGAGCAACAAACCGACGTGATGCATTAGATCCAGCCCTTAGAAGGCCAGGCAGATTTGACAGAGAAATAGAGATTGGAGTCCCTGACAGAGACGGCCGAAGTGAAATTATGGATGTACATACAAGACAAATGCCAATTTCTGAAGATTTTGACATCACTTGGATCTTAGACAATACCTACGGATTTGTCGGAGCAGACCTTGCCGCACTGGTAAGAGAAGCGGCGATGAAGGCGCTTAGAAGATACTTGCCAGAAATTGACTTAGAAGATGAGACTATTCCACCTGAAGTACTAGAAAAGATGGAAGTATGTATGGATGATTTCCAGCATGCTATCAAGGATATTGAGCCGTCTGCACTGCGTGAAATATATGTTGAAGTCCCTGAGGTTACTTGGGATGAAATCGGCGGATTAGAAGAGGTCAAAAGCAGACTGAAGGAATCTGTGGAATGGCCGCTTACTAAACCTGAATTGTTTGAACACTTTGGAATCAAACCGCCTCGAGGAATCGTAATGTTTGGTGCACCGGGAACGGGTAAAACTCTGTTAGCCAAAGCAATAGCTAATGAAGCACAGGCTAATTTTATCAGCATTAAGGGGCCAGAAATGATTTCTAAATGGGTTGGAGAGTCAGAACGAGCAGTCCGTGAAATATTCAAAAAAGCCAAACAATCATCGCCTTCGATTATTTTCTTAGACGAGTTTGAATCTATTGCCAACATGCGTTCGTCTAATTCCAGTGAAGGAAGCGACGTTTCTAATCGTGTAGTCAACCAACTCTTAGCCAGCATGGACGGAGTTGAATCAATTGACGGCGTTATCGTAGTTGCTGCTACTAATCGACCAGAGATGATAGATCCTGCTTTGCTAAGAAGTGGCAGATTTGAGCGCGTACTGCACGTCCCTCCGCCCGACATTGGAGCAAGAGAAGCAATCTTCAACATACACTGTAAGGGTATGCCTCTGTCCAAATTCTCTATCAAAGACATCCTAAAAGGATTGGATGGATTTACCGGCGCTGACATTGAAGCAGTTTGCCGTGAGGCGGCACTAATATGCATGAGGGCCAACAAAAAGAAAGTCACTAAGACTCACTTTGAAGATGCAATCGGTAGAGTAAGACCTACAGTCACTCCAGAAATGCTTGATTATTATCAGAAAATGGAAGCAAGACTAACATCTGGAATGTCAAACATTAGGCGCTCGAAAGACTTCTCTCACGGCATTGAAACAATGTGAGATTAACCTAGTCACCGACGCATTGAAGGAGTAAACAACCCTCATCGTATCATACGGGGTAATTACATATGGCTATTTTTGCAAATGAAATATTTGGCAGAGATGTAGTCGATTCCCATAACGAAAAACTTGGCGAATTACGTGATTTTGTAATCGATAAATTATCCGGCTCAGTCACACAAATTGTCGTGAAACTTGAAGCAAATTTAGACCCTGGAATGCTACCTTGGGAATACCGTAACGGTCTGTTAAATATCCCAATTGATGATGTATCGAGAATCTCAAATAGAATACATTTGCGAAAGTAAGTTGCAATGAGCATTTTTGCCTCAACAATAGACAACATTCTAAACCAAACGCCGAGCGTGTAGTGTTAGAAATACGCTCTAGTAGGTGCTGATATGGTTGAATGGCGGGAAGTTAACTATCGAAGATTCGGTCTACAAACCGCTTTCTGGTCGGTTATGTTTGTTCTCTTGCTCATGATTTTGAGTAATTTTATTAATTTATCAAATACTAATCAATTATCCGCTTATGATGATGATTGGAATGATATGTCTGCTTTTCGCCAAGATATCAAAGATATGGGTATTGAAACTAGATCACTAGTTAGCAGCCCATTACTTTTAGCAGATATTGAAGACCCGAGAAACACGACTTATGTTGTCGCTGGAGTTGAAAGAGATACCTTATCGCTTCCACAGTTTGATGATGATGGATTTATTACTATAGCATCGGATGATGGTTATTCACCTTCGGAGGTTGAGGCGATCGTAACTTTTGTTGAAAACGGAGGCACAGCAATAATTCTAGAAGATTATGGTTTTGCTGGCACTATTGCAGAAGCCTTTGGTGTGCGCTATAACGGCTATCAGTTATTTGATACAACATATGTTCCTGAACTCAACTTCAATTACGTATGGATGTGCGTACAGTCCACTCCTTGCAGCATGAATGGTAGTCAAATTGATACAGACTCTCTTTCAACTCACGAAAGGTGGGCTGATACTTCATCCGCATTGAGTGCTCACCCATGCGCCATTGCCAATGGCCAAGCAGTCACATTGGAAGATTCAGGAGTATGTGCACATCATTGGTCAGACGGAGAAATTGCATACAATGGCACATATAGGGTACTTCTAAACAATATTACAGCATTAGAATTAATCCCAAACTCAAACAACCCTCTCTCTGAACTTGCCATACGAGCCGTTACTAGCAACGAAGCAAGTATTGACGTCAATGGTGATGGGAAACTAGTGGTAAGTGCAATACAAAGTGAAGAAACTCCCGACCTTTATGGAAGATTCAACCTAACTATTGAAGCCTGCGCAAAGTCTACTTGCAATCCAGATGATGGAGGCAGGGTCTTCTT
>JAQXFJ010000221.1 GCA_029250385.1 Candidatus Poseidoniaceae archaeon
TCACTTCGACCATTACTCAAGAGCAACAAGATATTATCAATGACCTTACTGCATCTTCACACGATTGTTTTAATGGCCCAAGTTTCCTAGCCATAGTGTGTACATAGTCGTTTTTTTGAGCATTAATCCGCTTTTCTAATCCACTGTCGATTTTATCGATAACTTGCCGGTCTATTTTTGCTGGCCAGTCTGATGTGAAAATAACTGGAGGATTTTTTACTCCTGAGCCCTCCATAAATTCCCCTAATTTATTGACAGCTTGTTGCATAGCATTGTCTATAACGTGGCCCGTGGCCTCCTTTAGTTTTCTTTGGAAACCGGTTCCGTCTGCTAGGGCGTCGAGTAATTCTGCCCCAGATAACGCCATTTTTGCGTCATTCATGGTTTTCTCCACTTCAACGTTTACGCCGCTTTCTAAGGATTTAACAAATGACCAAAGTTCATCTTTAACTTGTTCAGCCTTTTCTGTGTTCCCTTCGTCATATAGCGTTTGCAATAAATCAGGTAGTTCTTTTAATCCAGTTAGCGATTCACTAAAATTCAAGATAAACTCATGATTGCTTTCTTGATTAATGATTATTTGAACCATATCTGCAATTGCCTCGAGTGTCTTACGATTCTTTCTGAACCAATCAAGAGTCATTTCAGGTACAATCACCTCGGTTTGTGGATTATTTCCTAGCACAATCCAGCCTTCAGGCACCTCACTAGGAGCACCAGGACCAACCCATGTGACTTGGTCAAACACAGTATAATCTTTCCAAGTTTCACCTTCACCTGGTGTTAATACTCGGCAAAAGCGTTTCAAGTGATCTATTGGCGTTTTACTAACAACGACACGTCGGTAACGCTGCGCAGTGTTTTTAGTGGCGGTTATTTGGCTCAATTTACTATTTAGTTCCAATTCAAGAGTGTTGTGCTTGGATAAAAAGTCCATTGCTGTCGATATTTTTTCTCGCCTAGTTTCTGGTTGTTGAACCGGTGTGAGAAGTTGAAGGCGGCCCTTGGTTGCTGGTGATGCGACAAACTGCGTTATTTGGTCGATTAATTTTTGATGTAACTTTTCTGCTTCTTTAGTGGCTAGGAATTGTCCATTATCTCCTGCAATGCTCCTGGCCATTGCCAAGGCACGCTTAGGTGAAACACCCTCGATTTCTGCAATTTGACCGATGTCTCCTGATTTTAGTGATTTAATCACGGCATCCTCTGAGCCAAAATGATCTGTCATTTTCTGGGCTAATCTTTCACCAACTCCTGGTAGTGCACTAAGAACCATATTCGTTTTTGTTTGTCATCGGCTTAAGAGAATAGCGCAAGAAAGATGTTGTTGGAACGTATTAGCAAACTGTGTTGTAATACATCTCGGCATCATATTCAATCATGGGGACTTTAAACAAATCATCACAATTCCGGTCGACTATTGGTAGAGTTAGCGTTGAAGACGCCCAATCAACAGAATATCCACCAATCGAAGAGGATGAAGGAACATAATCTTCACCTGTTTGGGTTAACGTGATTATAATTGATTCACCCGCTTCTAGGTATACGTCCATTGGCATGAATTCCATTAAACCCATTACTTCCACTAAAGGCACCATGTTTAGTTGCCCATCACGGCCACCTGCATGAAATCTAAAGTCCATCACAGCATGACCAAGGTGCATGCCAGATTCATCAGTCATTTCTAAAAATCCATGGGCACCGTTAAATGTGCTGGGAGTGACTGGTAAATGGAAAGTCGGCATACCGGCGATGTAGGTGTTATTCTCAAATGGACCATAAGTCATGGTAATTGTCGAGGAGGCAGAGATTGAGACTCCATCTGGCCCTAAATCTGCACCATTAATCTCTAGATATTGTGTGTCTGGAGCTGGATATGTAGATTCAAATCTCCATCCCCCGCGATTATCTTGCATCTCGACGCCTAGAGTTGGCGCTCTGCCTTCGTCTCTTAGATACCAGTCAAACCAGTATAACATCTCATCAGCCCAATCCCACCTCAGAGTGAATGGATATGCTTCAGCCCCTCTTCCGCTACTTTGTGAACTGTGGCCTGAGACTCTGTCAGGGTAATCGTGAGCCCACTGCCCTGCTAGAGTCTTTACTTCGATTCCAGCATCGGCAATTTGTTGATGTATTGGAAAAGCCATGTGCGGGTCAACGTTCCAATCCTGCATCCCTTGGATGATGTAAACTGAACCTTGATAATTTTCCAACACTCGCCCGATAAATGAACGTTCAGTCCAATAGGTATTACCGGCAAAATCAACCATCCCACCGGTTTGGTATGCAGCAGGTCCATTGATGTAACCTTCAATGTAGCCTTCACAGAAATTTTCAGCATCCCCAGTATCGCCGTCGACGCCAAATGTGCCATAAACGCCATTATGCATTATTGCACCTCGAGCCTCCATGCTTCCATTGCGCCACATTAATTCATGGACGCCAATCAATCCAGACATCGGCACAATTGTCGCCAAATATGGATTGCCAAAAGTTGCAGCTTGCCATGGAGTTGAGCCATCATATGATTTACCAATTAAGCCGACTTTGCCGTTTGACCATCCAGCTTCCCCTAACCAAGTAACAGCAGCATCAATACCGCGTTGCTCATCAGTACCCATCAAGTCCATGCAATGGTTGGAATTACCGGTACCAAATACTGACACTTGGGCAACTCCGTAGCCATGTGGAACATAATTTTCGATTAGAAAACGACCAAGGCGATCTGCAGGGGAAGTCGCAGAAACGTCCCCATCATCATAGTAAGGACCTACATCGGCAATAACGGGGACACGACATTCATCAGAAACATTAGCAGCAGTGTAATCGCAACCATCGATTTCAGGCAACCAAAGACCAAGGTGAACTTCAGCCCCGCCAGTCAGCCCTGCGCCACCATCAGCAGCGGTGATTGAAGGAACGGCTACATAGACTGACACTGGGGTTGAAATATTGTAAGTCCCGTTTACACTTACTCTGCTAAAAACATCTGAGTTATCATAGCTA
>JAQXFJ010000224.1 GCA_029250385.1 Candidatus Poseidoniaceae archaeon
GTGATTGAACTTATCTCTAGACAATTCAAATTCTGCAGTTGCTGATTTGTTTGGCGTCTCAAGGGTCACTTCAACACCCGCTTCAAACGAAAAACGCTGTCTTCCCCAAGCGTTTCGAGCCACGTCTACATCAATGAAACTTGCACGGCTCTGAGTTGGTTGGGCTAGCAATATGGCGCCGGCACAGGTGCCAAGTACTGGTCTATCTGGATATTGCGTCATCCAATCAAATAAGCCCTCCAATAGGGATTCACTCAAGCTAGCAATTCGCATAGTTGTAGATTCCCCACCGGGCAAAATCAATCCATCAATCGATGAATCTACCTGTTCTGCTTTGCGTAACTCTACAACTTCTACTTCTTGTTGCATTTCCATGCTTGCGTGTTTTATGGCTTCATAATGCTCATGGCGGGCGCCCTGTAACATTGCAATACCGACACGCATCATGCCACCCCGTCGGGTTTGTCCTCTATCAGTCCAACGCTTATGTACACTAATTGAATAACTATCGTGTCTAGCCTTAGCCATGGCAAAGCACGAAGGTGATTGCTTCCTTGTCCCGGGTCCAGTGCGAATGAATCAGCGATGTCTCGAGGCAATGTCAACGCCGGTTATCACCGCTAGAGGTGGAGAGTTCCGTGATGTTATGGCGGACTTAAATTCAGGTTTGCGCTACGCATTTAATCTGACACCTTCCCAACCAGTAAAGAAAACTAATTCTTGGTCTTCAGAAGACGATTACAAAGTTATGGTCGTATCTGGTAGTGGGACTGCTGCAATGGAGATGCTAATCGCAAATCGCTTTCGGCCCAATGATTTGGTATTAGTTCCTACCAATGGTAAGTTTGGTGAACGAGTCGCTGAGATGTGCAAACGGTTTTGTAATGTAAAACATATCAAATATGAATGGGGCAGGGCTTTTGATCTATACGAGTTAGAGCAACAACTCGAACGTGGTTGTTATGAAGCATTATTGATTTGCCATAATGAAACTAGTTCGGGAATCACTCAAGACGCACCGGCAATTGCTGAGATGTGTGATCGGTACAATACCTCGTTTATTTTAGATGGAATAACTTCGATAGGTGGGTTGCCGGTTCACTTGGAAAAATGGAATGTAGAGGCTGCTGCAATGGGTGCACAAAAATGCACTGCAGGCCCTTCTGGAATCGCCGCTATCGCATTTACTGCTAAATTCTATGAACGCTGCAAAGCGATTAGAGAGCAGGAAGATAATAATGCTCTATTTTATCTTGATATCATATCTGCTTTCAAAAAAGGTGATGATGACCAAACACCATGGACCCCAGCAATCAATTTGGCAATGGGTTGGTCTGCAGCATTAAATGTTCTAAAAGAAGAAGGTTTGCAGAACCGCTGGAATAGATGCCAAAGTTTAGCCTCAGGTGTGCAAAAACTGTTTAGCCATTTGGGGTTTGAATTGCCAGCAGACCCTTTCCAGAGAAGTTCTACGGTTACTGCAAACATGTATCCCGAGGGGGTTAATGACCAGTGGCGAGTAGATCTCAAAGAGCGATATCAGACTCAAGTGATTGGGGCCCAAGACCATTTGAAAGGTAAGATGTTCCGTGTAGGGTCAATGGG
>JAQXFJ010000202.1 GCA_029250385.1 Candidatus Poseidoniaceae archaeon
CATTTTGAGTCACTGGGCAGAAAGGATTCGATGGTTGATGTGTTAACATCAATGAGTTTGTGTTTTTTAGATTCGAGAAAATGGGATCTAATGGAAAAACACCTCAAGCAAGGTTTGGAGTTAGTGGATACGAAGGATTACAGTAGAATCGGCGATTTAGAACATAATTTGGCATTATGCTATCAACGGAAGTTAATTTTTGACGATGCTGAGGATTTATTCTGGAGAAGTTACCGGACATTTGAAAAAATATCTGATGAATATACAAGAAAGAATGGAATGTTGGCCTCAATTAACGAGTTGTTAGACTTCTATAGTCACAATGGTGACAAGGGCTCATTCGATAAAGTACTCCAACTCAAAAATGAGTTAATAACTTCGAGAGGGTAATTAGCACTAACAATCTGTTATATTCTGGCCTTGTGTCTTTGAAATTAATTACAAAAACTTACGCTCAGCACGCTTTTTTTGATAGAGTGCTCGTGCCGGGATTCGAACCCGGGTCGACGGGATGAAAACCCGCAATGATGGACCTGGCTACACCACACGAGCGACAGCCCACCGACCAACCACCTGTTCATAACAATTCGCCTTAACAACGGGGTAAATTTACTCGGTAACTTGACTATTTGCCTCGCCAAGTTTGGACCACCATGACCACATTAAATAGCCAACCAGGCCTAAAGTAATCATTCCAAGAGCGATGAGGATTTCATTATCTAGGAAGGCATTGATGGTATCGAGAGCTTTCTGGCCGTAAATGCCGATGAGTAAGGCTTCAAGGCCGAATCTAAGACCTCTGCCAAATAATCCAGCGATGATAAAAGAGCGTTTATCCATCTCGCCCATTCCGGCAACCCAACCAAATACTTTGTATGGGATTGGCGAAAATGCCGCAATGAATATTCCTACAGTACCGTATTTTGTCGTTAAAGCCTCTAGTTTTGTAACGTGTTTTTGTTTAGCAAAGCGGTCGAGTAATTGTCGACCCCAGCGCTTGCCAATTAGATAACCGACGTAAGAGCCAGCAACTGAAGTTAAGGTGACTACTAGAAAGTACCACATGACTAGTGGTTTGTTGTCCATCGCATCATACAACATGGGTAAGTATACCAAATCTGGCGGCAATGGTTGGATGATTGCTTCAGTAAATGAGACTAGTCCAAGTACTGTCGAATTAGTCCGGTCGAGGATGAAATCAAGTACCCCACTATACCACGACACAGACCCTGCTTGACACTTGTTTTTTTGAATGTGTGCCTAATCGGTGGGTTGATGTGGTTGATTGGAGGGTATTGTCCTTGATGCGAGTTCTCGATACTGCCGCCTTGCTTTACTGGCCGGTGACCCAGATTGCCGGTGGGGTTTGTGCAACGAGTCAGCAAGCAGAACTTGAGCGAGTAAGTCCTGAACGTTTTATGTTGGTTAACAGTATTGATGTTGATTGGCGAGATGTTGATCCACAATGGCTGGGTGAAGCACGCTTAGTCGCAGCACAGAGTGGCGACTTACCGCGTTTATCAGACGTTGATTTGGATGTTTTAGCCTTGGCATTAGGGCTAAATGTAGAATTATTCACTGACGATTACCGTTTACAAAATGTCATGAAAAATGCTGGCTTGTCAACCCAGCCAGTTGGAGTGAAACCGGCCAAGCAGGTTTGGCAGTGGCAATTACGCTGTACCGGTTGTCGAACTACACAAGCGGTACCAAAAGATGTCAAAACTAGTAAACAAGGGCCAGTCAAAGATTGTGATGTTTGTGGCTCACCAATGATGCTCAAACGAGCAAAGTGATTCACTCTTCTGCCGCGAGTTTTTCTAAGGCAGTGACTTTCTTTTCCAATTCTGTCGGGTCCATGTCAGTTGGGTCAATGCCCACTTCCTTA
>JAQXFJ010000244.1 GCA_029250385.1 Candidatus Poseidoniaceae archaeon
AGTTGCTGCAGTAATAATATTACTAATTAGGTTGAAGGACTCGAGTAAAACTAAACCTCAAGCTGTTAAATCATTAGTTTCTGAGAGTAAAAAATCAACAGAGGTTTCGGCAATTAAAGTTGAAATAAGTTGTCCTGAGTGCTCTAGACAATTAAGGGTTCCACAGAATTATTCTGGTACAGTAAAATGTCCAGACTGTGCTAATAGTTTTGAAGTTGATGATTCAACTGAAGAAATTGAAGAAATTGAAGAAGAAGAAATAGTCGAAACTCCAAATGATGGTAAAATTGAAATTTCATGCCCAGACTGTAGTCAGAGTTTGCGTATTCCAAGTTCATATGAAGGTTCAGTTAGGTGCCCATCGTGCAAAACCATTTTCAAATCAACAGATAGTGAAGTTTGAATAATAAGGAAGGATAGGGATTAATGTGTCAAGCGGCCATTTCCAAGAGTTTGAAGATGAGTATCTAGAGATGATGTATCAATTTTATGAAAAAGATCCGGACTCAAGAGTACGGACCGGTGATTTGGCAGAGGCTTTGCGTGTCACCCCTGCATCGACTACAGAGATGGTACAAAGACTAGCAGTTAAAGGATTTTTAGACTATGTTCCCTACAAGGGATCAAGTCTGACAGAACAAGGCCTTATTCATGGTAAGAAAATGAAGCGTAGGCATAGGTTAGCAGAAGTTTTGTTAGAACATCTGCCGTTTGATGGGAATCAACATTCGACAGCTTGTCGACTCGAACACGCAATTGACGATGATTTAGAGGTCGCGTTAACCATATACTTGGACAACCCTGTAAAAGACCCTAGCGGAACAAAAATACCAACCATGTCATCCGATATCGAAGAAAGGGTTACAAAATTAAATTCTGGGCTTAGTTCACTCGCAAATTTGGCAGTTGGCAGTAGCGGTGTTGTCAAAATCATTGCATTGGGTAAACTTGAAACCGATCTTGTTAACCAATTTAACATCACTATTGGCGATATAATTAGCAAAACTGGTGACAGTAGCTACCAATGTAATGATTCCGATATTCAATTGCATGATGACATTGCTGCAAAAATGATAATAAGTCATTAAACTACATTTATTTGACTCAACACTTTAGAATGGTGTCGACTTCGACCACCCATGGGTGATGATGAAATCACTGACCAACCTGTTGATTCTAAGGTTGAAGAGGACTCAGTTAATGCTGATGATAATAATTCCAATTCAGATTCAGAGCATAGCTTTACTGAGACTGTCAAGACATTGAGTAATAATTCGATAAAAAAAATCAGGAAATGGAACAATGAGGCGTTTTTATACGCATTTGATCGTCAATTAATTTCCTTTGGATTGAGATTATTATTATTCTTGCCAGGGTTCGCTATTCTAACTTTTTTTGGAGCATGGGCTTATGCTAACTCATCACCTGATTGGTGGGACAGTTTTATTGAACCAACCTTAAACCAAAGTTTTTCAACAATATTAGTGGGATTGGTATTTGTAATCTTGCTTGGTTACATACTTGCTTTGGCTCTACATAGGCACCGAGTTAATTTGACAATCAGGTCATTTGAAGAAGAAGTCAAAGCAGCACAATCAAAACATTTGTCCATTAGATCATTGCATGGTTATGAGCCTCTCGAGGATTCAATAAAACGTTCAGTCACCAAGCACTTCTTTTCCTTAACTTGCTCTCTACTAGCGATATTTGCTTTATGTGGCATAGCATTTTATGGTATGCAAAGTGACATGGGGAAGAACCTACTTGCTCTCTCTTTTTCCTTGACCATGCTTTCACTTGGCCAACATATTGCGACTAGATCATCAAACTTCAATATGGCAGAACGAACTGGTCTTTTACAAGCATATAACTCACCAGTTCACCCATCAACTCTTGACATGGTTTTTTCAGATTTAGTTAAATCACAACTCGACCCATTACTCAAGTCTGAATATGAGACTTTTGTGAAAGATGTTGAATCATACGTAAAGCGAGGCGTAGAGCCAAGGTTTGCTAGGGAGAAAATGATGATGACGCTTTACAAACATTCGCAAGGCCTCGACCTGTCATCAGTTTACTCAGAGTTTGGTGAAATTCTAACTAAGGCTGGAGTGGGATTTGTTAAAAATCACGAGGTTTTTACCATCGAAGAATGGTTACTTATTATCGATTATATAGAATCACAATGCCCTGCCTTTTTCCGTATGATTGGACGAATTGAGGAGGATTTATCGGCGGGAAGAAAATCTATCAAAGACGATATAATTTTTGAAGTTGATATGGAAAATGTCGTTTACGGGAAGGCAAATTTATTTACCTATATGCACAATCTCTCAGATGAAACAAGAACAGTTGTATTAAGAGTTCAATCTCCTGACTTTAGGCCTCACGATATTGCGATGACTTACCGCTTAAAACCTGGTGAAAAGCAATGGTGGCCTGCACAAGGATTGCCCCTCTCACAATCAGGTGATGATGATATTTTAGCAATTATGTCTGCTCTGTTAAGGGACGGTACGGTTGCATGGCAGTCTTTATTGCCTGAACGATTTGGAGAAGCAACAGTTTCGGTAAGACTCGAAGAAGTAAGCGGAGAATTACTCATCGGTTCCCAAATGAATGTCCGAATACGCTCGGTATTCAAAGAAAGAATACGTGCCGCTAGTTCCCTTGTTTTCAATATAATCGGACTAGCAGGTACATTAATTTCATCGACATTACTGACATTTTTCATTGTTTAACGACATTTTTTCAAAGCGTAGATTTGAAATGGTGAACTCTTACGACCAACCATGCGCGGGAAGTTGAATGAGGGCGAAGAAAAGCCAGACGCAGAACTTCGTGAGAAGCTCCATGCAATGGAGTCCAGAGTTCGTAAGATGAGAGAAACTCGTAACAATTTCAATGCTCAGGCTAAGGTTTCAGCAGAAAAGAGAAATTCAGTACAGTCTCAATATAAGGAACATCGAGAAAAAATTGAACTATTTGTTGCAGAAGTAAGAGCCATGCGTGCGGAAATAAAGTCCTTTAAAGAAAAGCGTAATGCCATTCAAAGTCAAATGCGTGACTTAATTTCACAAATTAAGGGTAAAAGAAAAGATCGCACAGAAAAGCGTTCAGCCACAGCAGAATATGCTGATTTGAAACAACAAGTAGACGCTCTTGAAAAGAGATTTGAAACTACTTCTGTTGGTGTAAATAAAGAAAAAGAAATGGTTAAGAAAATCAAAGAATTTTCTAAGAGGATTGAAGAACTAGAGCCTGAAGTCACTAAGTTCAAAATGGTTGAAGTAGATATGTCAGATATTGATTCAGCCATTAAAACCCTCAAAGCCGAGGCAGACGCCGCTCACAATTCAATGATTGAAGCGGTAGAGAGACTAAATGCCAAAACACCAGAAGTTGATGAGGCATTTGCTCACCGTGATTTCCTCAAGTCAGAGGGAGACAGATTTCATACTGAATTTGTCGAACTAAAGGAGAAGGCTAACGAAGTGCATGCAAAGATAGAGGAATTGATGGTTGATGTCAACAAAGCCAAAGATGAATTAAAATCCGTAAGGGAAGAAAGAAAATCTTGGTTGACAGATCATAATGCATCGGTCAAGAAGGAGATGAAAACAGGCGCACAGTCCGAAGAAGTCGCAGAATTACTTACTAATTCACTATTGTCCAATGGTTCTATTACATTTGGTGGATTGAGCAACGAAGATTTTGTTTCCAAATCTAAGTCAAAGAAATCTGACAAAAAGAAAAACATGCGAAGAGTTGATGTTTCTAGAAGAAGATAGGTGTCGATATGATTGGCGTTATCATGGCCGGCGGCAAAGGTACTCGGCTTTATCCGTTAACAGCAAATAGACCTAAACCACTCGTAGAGGTTTTAGGCAAACCAGTAATTGATTATGTCAATGATGCATTACTTGACGCAGGGGTAAAGGAAGTAATTTTGACTACAGGCTACCAGGGTGAAGGTTTGGTTTCTTTAGTAAAGGAATGGAACCAACAGAAATCAGGGGATTTTTCAGTTAATAATGAAGCTAGGCCGATGGGGACTGCTGGCAGCGTAAAATTATTGCAAGACAAACTTACTGATACCTTTATTGTAGCATCTGGTGATGCAATTCTTTCTTCTGATTTAAAAAAATTAATTTCAGCACACAAAGTTTCGAAATCTAAGGTGACAATGGCTCTTTGGGAGGTTGAAGATCCTACCCAGTTTGGTATTGTGGGCTTATCTTCCAAGAAGAAAGGGCAAATTGAAGCAAATCTTTCTGAAGGTTATATCACTAAATTTTTGGAAAAACCTTCCCTTGAAGATGCTTTTAGTAATGTTATAAACGCTGGATTATACATTATTGAGCCTGAAGTATTAGAGCATATTCCATTTGATACTAAGTATGATTTTAGTAAAGATCTGTTTCCTAAATTATTGGGATTGGGATGGCCATTATACGCTAAGAAGCTAGATGGACTATGGTTTGATGTTGGTACCCCAAGTGAACTGGTAAGAGCACAGAATGAGTTAATTGTTAAACGCCTAGAACTACCTTTTAAGATCCCATCAGGTGAAATTACAGATGATGGTGGGTATATTTTTGACAAGGCTAACTCTCAATCTAGAGTAATTAAGAGTGTGCTTTGTGATCAAGTCTTAGTTGGTGAAAATTGTGAAATTGAAGATAGTTTAATCATGAACAACTCAGAAGTTGGTGATTACACTAAAATTAAAAGTTCAGTTATTGGTAATAATGTTACTATTGGTTCTGAATGTTCTTTAGTTGGTTGTGTCGTTGGTGACAACGTATCGATTAAAGATAAGACTAATTTAGTAAATTTACAAGTTGATTCCTAGATAATTGATAGTATTGAATAAATATGACTTGTTGCAGGACTGGATGAGTAAGATGGCTGATGAGAATGGAACTCCCTACCGGTCATACAATCGTACATGGTCTGAGATTGAACAGATGCTTGAAGATGCTGAAGGTCGATTAGTTCAGTGGAAGCAATGGTATGATCAGTGCCGTAAGAACGGTGATTTAGACGGCATGAAGGAAGCAGCGAGAACTCACAAGGCGTTACAAGGTGTAGTTAAGACTTTGAAATGGACATTAGGTGAAGAAGG
>JAQXFJ010000251.1 GCA_029250385.1 Candidatus Poseidoniaceae archaeon
CGTGAGCATCCTCTTGAATCGCACAGTCAACTACTGCTTTAGCAGACTGATCGTGGCCAAGATGGATTACTTCTGAACCAGATGATTGAATCAATCTACGCATCACATTGATTGCCGCATCATGACCGTCAAAAAGCGAGGCGGCAGTGATGATTCTTGGTGGACCAGTAGAGGTCTCAAACACCGGTTCATCTTCGGCCATGATGCTTCGATAACCCAGCAGTTCATCAATCCAACCCTTGGGTCATCAAATTTCTGAGATTTCATCTTCACCAAGTGGTGGTAATCCTTTCTTGGCCCGGATATAATCGGTATAATTACCGTAATAGGTGGTTATGACACCATCTTGTAATTCCCAAATTCGATTGACGACTTGGTCAAGGAACCAGCGGTCGTGAGAAACGGTTACTAAAGAGCCCTCATAACCAATCAAGGCTTCTTCTAAGGTATCCTTAGAATCCATGTCAAGGTGGTTGGTTGGCTCGTCCATCAGTAGTAGATTGTTTTCTTCAAGCAGTA
Source organism: Candidatus Poseidoniaceae archaeon (assembly GCA_029250385.1). GTDB lineage: Archaea > Thermoplasmatota > Poseidoniia > Poseidoniales > Poseidoniaceae > MGIIa-L1. The sequence continues at coordinate 520 of JAQXFJ010000251.1, forward strand.
GTTTGAGTAGGGCAACTCTTGCTCGCTCGCCACCAGATAATTGAGAAAGTTTGGAAGTGACTTGGTCGCTAGAAAACTGGAATCTACCTAATGCAGCGCGAATATCACCATACTGGAAATCAGGTCGTAATACTTCAATTTGCTCAACTGGATTAAGATTGAAATCAAGGGTTGCGTGGTCTTGGTGGAAGTAGCCAATTTGGCAACCTGGGGCTAAGTCACGGACTCCCGAGTCAAGTTTCAAATCACCATTAATCATCTTTAGCAAGGTGGTTTTACCTTGTCCATTACCACCAACAATACCAATTCTGTCACCTTTACGGATCTCTAAATCTTGATTATCTAGTATAGGTCTTTCTAGGCCCTCAAAGCGTTTTGAACCACCCTCAATGTGAAGCACATCCATGCTAGCCTTGTCAGTAGCTTCAAGATTGAGAATTAGTGGTTTACGTTTCTTTGGTACTCTATTTCGAAGCGCCTTTTGTTCCTGTTGAAGACGCTCAATCATCTTGTGTTTAGCAGATATTGATTTGTCGTATTTGTTAGCACGCTTCATTTGTTGTAGTGCGCCCATTGTCGATTGAATCTTCTTTTCGACCGTTTTTATCCGGTCTGCCAGTGATGCTTCAGTAGCGATTTTTTGCTTGATAAATTGAGAGTAATTACCTTTCCATGGCCAAGCTCTGAGGTTATCAACTTCGATAATCCTAGTACATACTTGGTCAAGGAAATAACGATCGTGGGAAACAATCAGTTGAGCGCCTTGGAATTCTTTTAGGAAAGCCTCTAGCCATTCAGTAGTTTGAATATCAAGGTGATTGGTCGGCTCGTCGAGAAACATTACATCAACACCTGCCAGACCAACAAGCTGTCTTGCTAGAGCAAGTTTGGCTTTCTCTCCCCCAGACATTGAACTAACTGTCATGTCCATTGGGTGCTTGTCAAGTCCAAGTTCTTCAAGAATCCCCTTAGCAATTCCGGCAACATTGCCTCCGCCACTGCTCGCGAGCATTTGTTGTAATTCGCTGTAACGTTCGATAATTGGTTCCCAATCACCGTCATAGAATGATGGATCAACCATTTGAGTCTCAATAGCAGCAATTTCTTCCTCGAGTTCTTGGAATTGTCGACCTTTACGGCCTAGTTCTTCTTCGATAGTGGAATTTGAATCAATATCTCGAATTTGGGTGAGGTAAGCAAGCCTAATACCAGGGGCAAAATCGATGTCGCCGACATCTTGTTTTTGTTCACTTATGGTGTTGAGTAGGGTGGTTTTACCTGCTCCATTATGTCCCACAATACCAATTCTGTCACCATCATTGACAATCATGTTAATGTCTTTGAGTACATCAACAGGTCCGAAACTTCGGTCAACGCCCTCGACAGTTATCAGCTCGCGAACCATGTTATCACCAAGCCTATCGGCCGATAACTGATTGATAAACAAAGTCCTCAAAAGACTTAGTCAAATGAAGTAAATGCCCTAAGTATTCTTTGCCGCCGGGCTCTTTCTGCTCTTCGCTTGGATTCTAGTTCACGACGGGCTGCAATTTGTCCCTTCATCATGCCAGGACAGCCAAATAAGCACACAGCCATTCCAAGTGCTCCACCAATACCGATTGATGATAGTAGTGGAAGTCCAAGAATCAGTGAGTTGGACAGCCCCAGTATTGTTCCCACAATAATGCCAATCCCTAGCGGCTTTTGCAGTGTGCGAGTAAATAGAGAAGGTGAAGGGTTATGCTGAGCTGAATAGGTTTCATCTGCAAGAATTGGTACTTCGCCATCTATAGTCATTTAACTAAAAAACCCGTTGGCGGTTAATAAACTAAATGCCGAACTGCATGAAAACAGCGATAGTTGGAACTGTCATCCGGTAGGCGATTACCGCTTTGAGGGCAAGGTTTAGCCTTTTATTTTGGTAATCTCAGCTTCGTGATGGGTCAACAAATTACGCAGTTTGACCTTCATTGAAGGAGTTAACATGTCGTTGTCTGTAGTCCATTCTTCATGATCAAGAATTAGATTGGCGGCAACTTCATAGCCTTTCCAAACTGGTGATTTCATGTTATGCTCTTTTAGTTCTGCAAGTAACCACTCTTTGGTACTTTGTCGTCCGCAAATTTCTGCATTACTACCTGAAGCATCAATGCCTGCTGTGTTCATAGCGGCCTTCATGGCATCCATGTTAGGATGGATGATTAGATAAGTTCGCAACATATCCTTGCCGTCAAGTACTGCTTGCTCAATCAGTGGAGATAATTTTACATTTTCTTCCAAAGGTGCAGGTGAGACATACTTGCCGTTTTCAAGTTTGAATTGACTCTTGACCCGTCCGGTGATTGCAAGGAAACCATCTTTGTCCAATTTACCAAGGTCTCCGGTTCTAAAGACACCAGGTTCGATAATAACTTCCTTAGTAGCAGCCTCATTATTCCAGTAACCCTTCATTACGTTAGGCCCGTGAACAATAATTTCGCCTTCATCAGGTCGGTCAGGGTCGTCCCAAGCATCGGTATCGATAGTGACCTTGACGCCATTAGCAACTTGGCCAACACAGCGTAGCTTGGATTTTCCTGGTCCAGACCAACCGTTAGCGGCAACTAGAGGAGCGGTTTCAGTCAGGCCATATCCTTCGTAGCAACTAAATCCAACTTGTTGGATAAATGCTGCTACATCAGGAGATAGTGCTGCTGCACCAGACATACAGAATCTGATGTTACCGCCAAATCGTGCTCTAACCTTAGACCAAACCAACTTATCATACAGTTTGTCAAAGAATCCACTAGCAGGTACTGCGTCACACTCAACGCCGGCTTTGGCGATTCTTCGAGATGCATGTTTCTTGGCTTTACCAATAAGTATCTTCTTAACTCCAGTAGCTGCCTCAAACTGGCTGTTAACTCGGTCATAGAATTTGTTCCATACTCTAGGTACTGCAAGTAGTACTGCCGGTTTAATTTCAATACATTCATCAGCAATCTTGGTGAGATCTGAAATCAAATTGATGTGAACTCCACACCTAATCATCCAATGCAAGTCAAAGGTGCTACCAAATGAGTGAGCCCAAGGTAAGAATGCGGCGTTTTTGTCGCCAACATAAATCTTGAATGCCGATTGGACACAAAGAATGTTGGATAGAGTATTCCAGTTAGTTAGCATAACTCCTTTTGGATTCCCTGTAGTTCCTGATGTGTAAATTAGTGTATTGAGAGCAAATGGGTCATCAGCGACTTCAAAGGTGTTTTCACTAGCTCGCCCAGCAGCGACAAATTCGCTCCATGCGTGAACTTCAACACCTTCTGGAGGTAGTTTGTTGGCTGCTTCATCCCCAAGCAAGAGGATTCCACTATCAGGCCATGATGCTGCATCACTTGGAAGGTTATCGACCAACTTGTCTAGCACTGCAGTACTAGAAACTGCTAGCAGAGATGGAGTTGAATCATTGAGGATATATGCCCACTCAGAACCATGTTGGTGGGTGTACATAGCAGTATATGCTGCCCCAATTGCGTTAGCACCATATGATAGCGCAGCCCATTCAACAGAGTTGTCAAGAATTAGTGCAACTCTATCCCCAGTATTGACTCCAAGGTCGTTTAGACGCTTAGCTACAGATGTTGCTAATTCGCCAAATGTATTGTAGTCCAAATGTTGTCTAGGCATGCCTGGTTCTGGTATATATCCAAAACAAGGTTCATTGCCAAATCTCTCAACGCTAGTCATTAGCATTTGGTATAGTGTTCTAGGATCTTCTCCTTCAGGTCCTTTCCATTGTCGGTCGTCGGGCTGACGGGCCCATGCCATCTTCTCTTCTGCCATACACACCTAGTGTAGTGGGAAGCACTTAAATCCGGCGCCTGCGAAATTTAGCGAATTTTAACGGTTTTCTAACACTGAAATCACATTTGCCCGCCAATCAGCTCCATCATTTCGGTTGGCTAATGGGCTAGCAGGGCTTGGATGCCAACACGAAGTAATAGCAATGGTTCGCCCACTTTTGGTCACACCATCACCAGATGTGCCAGCATCAAATGCTAGTCTTGCGCGTTTTTCTGCATACTTACCTACACCAATTATTCTAGTTATGCCCATGATTTCAACCACCTGCTTCAAATGCTCATCACAGGCTTCTAGTATTGGTTTCATTACCGCGCTTGGTAAATTATCCGGTGTTAGATTTTTACCTGTTTCCCCAAGTAAAAGTAAGGGACAGTGATTAACCACAAAAATATTAGAAAATACCGCTTTACCATCGCCAAAATGGTTGAACATCAACGACCATAAGCGTTGACCTGAAACTTCTTGTCGTTCAAGTGCTAAACCAATAATCGGGCGTTTCGGGTGAGCATTTACCGGCGTAGATAATTGATGTGGCTCAATTGCTAATTTATCTCTAGCCATTTCAGTTGAACCAAATGGAACGCCAGTTTGGGCCATCCCCCATGGTCCAGGGTTCATTCCTAGCAGCAATGTTGTAGCACCCAGTCCACCCCACTTAGCGAGATATTGTTCATGGTGGGCCCATGCATAGTCTAGCGGATTAGTCGCATGACATACTGGAGTTTTTCGTTCAATCTTGGTAATTGATTTGTCACAAATACTAGACAGTTGTTGTGCTGCCTTGATTAGTTTGTCGACCGTATCCACAGTGCTTGTACCGGCAGATGATACATGATACTTCCGAGAGGTCAGCCCTCATTTTGTGAAGTAAACTTGGAAATCGTCTTGCCAATCAACACCTGCTGTTTCGAACCATGCCTGCGAGCTATCATATGATTTATCTGAGCCCTTGCGCTTTAGTTTAGCACGCTGACTTATTAATTTCCAAGCGGTTTTACTACCTATTCCTGGTATTGCTGATAGTTGCTTTTCAGTGATATTATCGTGGTTAAGACCGATTTCCATACCGGTAATGGACCTGGCCCCGTGACCAGTGACCAATATGTCTGACGATGATTCTAATGGTATCAGGTATTCAGTGCCAATCAGGATTGGATAAGCCCCGATCTGCCGGCCAAAGGTAATTCCTGCTTTACCATGGCAACCATGGTCAGTGTGCTTAGAGCCTAAGTGTGCAGGCAGTCTTGTTCGGCCACCGTGAGATTCCCAATGAACAGAGCGTAATATTTGGCCCAATGGAAATAACTTTTCCAGTAAAGGTTTGTCGATTTCATCTCTGACACTTTGTTTGAAATTATTGAATTCTTGTTGTGGTATTTCTTGGAAGCCTTCCCCTTCAACTTGCCTTATGTTGATTCTTCTGAGCAGTAATTTTTCGTTTCGTAATTCTTGTAATAAGGCGAAGTTTTTGTGATAAGTTTGTTTAGTTTCACCGTTAAGTCCAGCAATAAAATTCAATCCAGGTAGTAACTTTGGTAGTCCTCTTGAACCACGTTCTGCACCATATTTATTGATCAGGCGGATGGCGGTTTTCAACTGAGTGGAATCACAGTTTAGCCAATTTGCTTCGTGTACTGCAGTATCTGCTGATTCAAGACCAAACGATAACACAGCACCATCAGACAAAGTCTCAACCAATGTTTTGGTAATTTCTTCAGAAGGTTCTAGGTTTTCGGCGATAATAGATGGGTTTCCATTATCGGTATGGAGGATTTCTAAGCGTTCATCATTGCGTAAGCCATGCAATAGTTTAGCAATTGGCTCAGGATTAGGTATTGGATACTCCAGTTCCTTTACTCCCTCGGCCATGTAGGTGTAAGTATCAGTCATGCCGCCTAATCGCACGTGTTTTACTCCGAGGTCGTGAGCTAGTCTAACCTCCTGAATAATATCTTCAGGACTACGCCAAATAGGTACACCTTTCTTCGGCTCGATACAGAATTTACAACCACGCTTGTATCGAACACAGCCTTGGTAAACTTCTACTTCATAGGTTAGTGGTCCTGGATTGGTTTCATTACCTAAATCAGGATGGAATTTAACCGCCTTACTTTGAGCACCCAAGTGAGCCCATTTAGTCCACTGTTCTGCGTCTCTGCGCATGTGTTTCCAAGCGCCATTAGTAAGGTAATTATCTAATGTAGCGTCGGTATCTTGAAGTGCTAAAAACAAATTTTTGCGCAATGGATTCCAACCTTGCTGACGCCATCCTCTAATTGCCCAGCCGCCAAGAATTGCCGGGATTTCGATAGGTAATGCACGAACTAAATCTTTCATTTCACGAACTGAAATAGGAGTGCCCCGAAGGTACTTTCCAGGAACCACCGCTCCGGCAATGCAAGCAAAACCATCCAAACTAGTCATCAAACTTTCAATGCCAGATTCGCCTTGTTCTCTAACAAGTTCTCGCCATTGATCTATAGTCATATATTGGTACTCGATATTGTGCTGCTCTAATACACCGCACAAGTAACGAATGTGGAATCCAACATATGGAGGGACGCCAAAAGCCGCTGGCTCATCTTCATAACCATCGAGAACTAACCATTTTGGTGATTGGTGCTCGACCATGAGCCATGCTTGAAGTTCAACACTTCAATCCTTCTTGCTACGAGGTCTAGGCTTACGCTTTTTTCCGTCTTCTTCTTCCTCACGCATAGCGCGTAACTCTCTTGAAGTCTTACCGGGGCTATTGCCACCTTTCTTGTCGCCACCTTTCTTTTGTGACAAGTCAACTCTAATCTTACGTCCAAGTACCTCTGTACCATTCAGTTGTTTGATTATTTCATCGCCCTTGTCCATCTCTTTGACGGTGATAAAGGCAAATCCTTTGGGTTTGCCACTGTTATCAGAAATGATATTGACATCTACAACAGTTGCATGCTGTTTGAATAGATTAGTTAGTGTATTGTCGTCAGCCTTGAATGGTAGATTCCCAACATAGAACTTCAATCCAGCAGGGTCTTTGCGGTTTTCTCGCTTACCCTTCTTGTTGTCGCTATCTGCATCTCGAACTCCAATGCGTCGTCCGTTAATTCTGTGACCATCCAATTCTTTGGCGGCATTATCAGCAGTTGCTTTGTCGCCAAAGGTGACAAATCCGAAGCCTCGGTTAGCGCCGCCATCATCAGTAGGTACGAAACAATCACTCATTTCCCCAAATTTAGCGAACAGGTCACGCAATTCATCGGTGCCAATCTCACGAGGTAGTCCGCCGACGAATAATTTGCAGCCAGGCTTGGCTTTCTCACGTCGACCTCCGCCACCGGATTGTAGTCCTTCGAATCGAAAGTACTCTCTGTCTCGGCCGTCTTCACGGAAATCTTCAGCGATGAAGGTGGCTCTACCTGATGGTCCTTTAGCGAACAAAGTCTCTGCCTCACTACCCCACCTTTTGCCTGAATTGTTTAACGAACTGGCGCCTTGATCTAATTGGGCAAAGCCAGCGGCAAAATTATCAGCTAATGCTCTGAAAGAACGGTAATTACAACTTTTACAATTGACATTCCAATCGCCTTGGAGTTCAGCAACTAATGTGTCACCACATGATGGGCAGATAGCGTGTAATACGCCACAATCATTGCGTTCACGGAAATCTATTCTCACTACAGGAGATACTTCTTTAACCAACGCACGACAAACATCTCGGCGCCTTACTGCATCAGCAGTTTGGTGCATGTATCTGTCGACTAGTCCGGTCACATGGAAATGTCCGTACAGGTGTTCGGGTAGTAAACTGCCAGGCTTACCTTCAATGCACAGAATCATGGCTTCACCATTTTTCTCATTGAGTTTTTCGACCCGACATATTACCGTGTCACCAACTTCTGGAGTGCAGACTTGTTTGACA
>JAQXFJ010000269.1 GCA_029250385.1 Candidatus Poseidoniaceae archaeon
AGCCAATTTTGCTATTAGATAATATGGTTGAGTCTCTTATTGATGACTGCATAATTTCTACACCTGATGAGATCATTGAAGAGTCAATAATACTATCTTTTGTTGCGTCTTTAGGTGAAGAAAACCATGAATTTGACGATTTTAAACCCGTATTGAATCTTGATTCCTCGACACATTTCGATACTGCATCACACCATGATTCTCTCGTCCCTGCATCGATAAAGTAACCATCAAATTGCATTCCATTTAGCATTCTCGTATCAGTTAATTGTGGAAAAACGTCTCTTTCTAACGAATGACGACCACGTGGCATAAAATCAAAGATGTCCTCCTCGAAAATATACGAACCTGCATTAATCAATTTCGAAAAAACCTCTTCAGGTTTAGGTTTTTCCTTAAATTGGGTGATTTTATGGGAACTATCAACTCCAACAATACCAAACCTCGTTGGGTCATCAACCTCCCAAAGACCTAATGAGCCAACGCCACCATTTTTATCATGTAATTCGAGTAGTTTTCCGACATCTAGTGACGAAATAATATCCCCATTAAAACAAGCAAATGTACCACTCACACTATCCTTGCAATTACTAAGTGCACCTCCTGTGCCAAGCGGTTCTGTTTCGTTAACAATATTAACATCAAAGTCGGATTCAACAGAATCAAAATATGATTTTATCATATCTACTTTGTATCCACCTGCAACGATAACCTCGTCAATTAAATTATTAGGAATGGTGTGGATAACTTGTTCAAGTAAAGTTCTGTCTAACATAGGTAGCAATGGCTTAGGTACTGACTTAGTCCAAGGACTTAATCTCGAGCCGATACCCCCTGCTAAGATAACCACTTGCATGTTAACCGGTTCGTGGTTAGGTCTTTGAACCAATCCGTTAGTTATTCATCTTTTGATTCATTATCTGACTTATCATCATCTGGAGTTGAGTAATCTATGCCACAACTGCGACAAACTTGATTGTCGTCCCAATCACACTGTCTTCGACAACTCATCAGATCATGCCTTCCATTTTACCGAGCATCCAATAGATTCTGTGGCTTTTATTTCTGGCTCATTGCCTGCTAATACTGCATTAATGGCGTCTAGTAAGTCAGTCGATGTAACATCAGCTGGGTTCTTTGGTGAATCATCCATTCGCCCTTTGTAGACCAATAAGTTATTTTGGTCGAAAAAGAAAAACTCCGGTGTTCTTTTTGCGCCGTAGTTACTAGCAACGGATTGATCTTCATCATGTAAGTAGGGATATGGCATGCCTTTGTCAGCCCTTTTGACCATATGCTCAAATGAGTCAGTTTCGTATACTGAAGAATCGTTCGAGTTGATACCAACAAATCCAATATCATTTTGCTGGCAGTATTTGGCTAATGAATTCATCCTCAAAACACTAGCCACAACGTATGGGCAGTGATTACATTCAAACACTACTACTAAGCCGTTTTCTTGATTATATTTTACTGCGTTAACTTCATTTTCACCGATGGTATTATTGGCATTTCTCAGGGTAAAATCGACCAAACTGTCTCCAACACTCAGTGTCATATTCACCACTAAGAGTCATTGAATAAAGTACCTTGTATTCTATATCGGTCCAATATTTAGACCAATTACTAAAACTAGACTAGAAAATAACACTATGAGAATATTATCATCTATGAAACCAAATTCATATCTCTCTACATAGGATGCTACTACACCTGAAATTAGCCCCCACAACGGTATTTCTGGCTCTGCCAACTGTCCAAAGAAATAACCCAATGGCAAACACAGAATTGCCATTCCAACATTGCCCCAAGCACTTTTTGTCCTTTTTTGGAACATTTTATTTCTTATAATTCCTGTAACTCCATCTCCAAAGGCCATGTAGAGTGACGGTAGTATTGCTAACCATGGTTCGTTACTATACTCCCAAATAGCATAAACTGAAATCCCTAACATCAATGCAAAAGATGCATCATTCATGTTTTGATCTGTTTGCATCCACCACAAACGTCGGTCTGTGAGATGTGTTAAAGCTAAACCCAAACAACCGAGTATGCCACCAATCAAGACCCAGAAGGGGTCATCAAAAACCATCGGTGCGGCTATTATTGGCACACCCCCTGCTAGCATATGAGCAACTTTACGGTTGTAATATACCGCAACCATATGTTCTGAACCCTGCCTTCTGAGGTAGTGATAAAATGGTTTTATGCCAAACACAATTAGGATTGACCATATGCCTAAAATAACAAACCAATAGAAATCACTGGGCATAATTTGGCCTAACAGCCACAGTGTTTAGACATTCAGTTCGAGCAAAGTATTCAAAGACGGTCTTCGAGTGGAGATAATCGGAGAGAGTCATGAATATCCATGAATATAAAGGAAAAGAATTGCTTAGGGCAAATGGTGTCCCTGTTCTAGATGGAGTACACTGCAAAACTGTTGAAGAAGCGCTCGATGCGTATGACTTACTCAACTCCAAAGTAGTTGCTGTCAAGTCACAAATCCATGCCGGAGGTAGAGGAAAAGGAACCCTTTACAATCCCAAAACAAGAGATCATGTGATGGATGGCGGTGTGAAAATTGCCTTCTCACGCGATGAGGTGAACACCTACGCAACCAATATTTTGGGTAACGTACTGGTCACAATTCAAACTGGCGATGAAGGGAAAATCGTCAACAACCTCTACGTTGAAGCCGGTTGCGATATCGCTCACGAATACTACTTAGCAATCCTTGTTGACCGAGAAGACAAATCTGTTCTCATCATGGCCTCTACAGAAGG
>JAQXFJ010000273.1 GCA_029250385.1 Candidatus Poseidoniaceae archaeon
CCCATTCAAACATACCTCTAGTCAATACACCATCGCTGTGTTTGTTGTAACCTATGACTTCATCAATTCCGGTGACTCTCCTAGCGATACCACCACCTGGTGCCTCGACAACTTCTTGGAAAATCGCGAAGTTCAAGTTATCAAAGAACCGAATTGGGACATTAATCGGGTCGCCAGTAAATCTTTGAATCATCTTTACGATAGACGATGCGTGGAAAGTAGCAATAACAGGGTGACCTGTTTGCATCGCCTGGAATGCAGTAGCACCTTCAACACCACGAATCTCCCCGATAATAATGTATCTTGGTCTGCTTCTTAGCGCTGCTTTTAACAGGTCGAACATTTCAACACGTGACTCTTCATTCTTGGAAGAACGAGTAACAAGTCGCTGCCAAATCTTGTGCCTTACTTTAACCTCAGGAGTGTCTTCTGCTGAGTAAATCTTGACATTGTGGTCGATAAATGGTAGAATAGCATTCAGCGTAGTAGTCTTACCAGATGCTGTTTCTCCTGAAACCAGTACCGACATACCATACTCAAGGCAAATCCAAATGTAAGCCGCAACTTGTGAGGAAATCGTCCCCCACTTGATGAGTTGAATTATTGAAATCGTCTCTTCGGCGAATTTACGGATAGTGAATGACGGACCAAGCATCGATACGTCATCAGAGAATATGATGTTAATACGAGAGCCGTCGAGTAATGCTCCGTCAATAATTGGCTTGTTATCAGATACCGGGCGGCCAATACGCTCAGACATAGCCCGTAAATAACGGGACAATAGTTCCTCATCACGGAATCTAATGTTTGAGGTTACAGTGCCGAAAACCTTGTGATCCATGTGAATATGCTTGAGGCCAATAGAGTGTATATCTTCCAGCATTTCATCAGAAAGTAGTGGTTCTAATGGTCCATTTTTAATTAGGTCGCGAATAATGATATATTCCAACCTAACTCTTTGTTCTGGAGTGACGATGACGCGCTTGTCATCCATTCCAATCAGTTCCCAAAGTCGTCCTTGACGACGAGGTGTCGCACTTACCTCGCTTTCCAGCACTGTGTATCGGTCTACCATTTGGGTGAGGATGTTTTCAAACTCCCCATCTGTGGTGAAATTTGGCGCACTAGGCGCCTCTTGGAGAAGCGTCTCGACTAAGTCACGACGCATGTTTTCTTCCTCTTCAGTAAGCTGTGGCTCAAGGCCGAACCATAGAATTTCTCCGCCACTACCGTCCTCACCTTCAGGTGGTTCGTAAATGTGAACGAAAATTGGCTCTTTGGCCAAATAAATTAGATTTAATGGTCGTTCTTTTTTGGCATCCCTGTCGAGTGGACCATAGTAATTTGGACGCGAACCGTATCTCGATTCAAAGTCCCGAACCCAATCAGCAACGTGTGGATAAGCTGCCATAACGCTATTGAGGTCCCCTTTAGCAAATCTATCTTCATCAGCCATAATAACACCTCTCAACTTACCGCCGTAATATCGACGATGAAGCCCATGCTAGGCTCTACACGCCATCCAACACTAGTTTGAACTGGCCCTGCGGCTCTCAAGAATCTAGTGACGATAATGTTTCTTTTTAGATCTCCACCAATGAGGGCAGTAGA
>JAQXFJ010000288.1 GCA_029250385.1 Candidatus Poseidoniaceae archaeon
ACCCTTTGTTTTGATGTGTGTACATAGGGTATCGCTTTGCATTTCAGTTCGAATCTTTGAAAATTATTTAAGATCAATATTCCCATTATAGATTAGGAATCCAAAAACCAATACAGTAACAGTCGCAAATAACAGGGCTCTACTGATAATCCCCCCAACAAAATCAAAGACATTCTTTGCTGCTATTGACACGTTTTCGCCGACATAGTCTAAGCTAGGTAATTCTACATTTGTTGATTGGTCAACATGTGTATTTTGGGTATTGTGTTGAACATCCCCCACATGTACATCTCCAGTGACTACAGAGTCTTGAATCACCGAATCTAAATCTGCCATATTATCTCCAATCATTCTCAACTTATAGATGCAAAGGGTTTGCCCAAACCTTCTCTACATTTTGAAATAATGAAATCGGCATTTAGTGGGTCTTATCAGGTGCCACAGTTCTATTCAAATAACGCACAAAGGAAAGAGTTTAGTGGACAATTTATGAATAATTCAGAGTAACACAAATGGCAGAATCAAAACCCATCCAGTTGATACGGAAACTTTGAACAGAATGTCTTGAAATTTCTCTAATGATTCATTTTTCAGCATCACACAAGCGTTTGCTATAGCCATTACCAAGGCACCAATTAGAAACCAAACCTCTTCAATTGGGTTCGCTAAAGCAAAACAGGCAAACCAAAGTAAAGTCAGTTGAATGCTTGTCCTAGTTGTAGCCTTTTTTGAAAACCGTGCAGGGAATGAGTTTATTCCATGTTTACGATCACTTTCAACATCCATTCTTGCATAATTTATATCAAAAGCAGTAATCCACAAGGTCACTCCTATAGATATGAATAAAATTGTCGGGTACCACAATAATCCATTGCCAAACCCATCAGTGCCAGTAATTGCCTGCCATCCGTGGAAATCTCCGGCAATTGCCACCCATGCGCCTGCAGGCGCTAGGCCGAGGCATAAGCCAAGCCAAAGGTGGCATAGCCAAGTGAATCGTTTGGTATATGGATAGACTACGAAGGTTAGGACAGGAAGCCAGGACATAGCTAACGCAACCTCGTTAAGCATTCCAGCACCAAGCAGTAACATTCCTAGGAAAATCACTGCTAGAGTCCATGCAGTTGACATTGACATGGCGCCGCTGGCTAAATGGCGCTTTGCTGTGCGAGGGTTTTCTGCGTCAATGTTCTTGTCAATAATTCTGTTCAAGGTCATCGCTAGCCCCCTTGCACCAACTGCTGCAATGAGAACCCATGCCAAATCCATCAGCGGCATTTCGCCATCTGGATAAAATTGCTCGACTGCTACAAAATAGCCGATGATGATGAACGGAAGGGAGAATAACGTGTGCTCTATTTTTATGAATGACATTATCTGCTTGAAATCCATTAATCAGAGCCCCCAAATTCAAGGTGGGGGGGCCACTCATATTTCGCTAATTCTGGATGAGCAGCAACTTTCTCAAGGGTTTCATCAGAATGGAGGGTAATCGCCGGCCATCTTCTAACGCCGTGTTCATCGCTTGGAATTGGAGTAGTGGCATCCCAACACAACCGTAGGCGACTTTCATCAAAGAACAGACCTCGTCCAACATCAAACCTCGATGTTAGCTGCCAAAGTAGTCTACGTCTTGCTTTTACGCAGTTCAAATCCATGTCGTCATTGGTGATAAATAACCATCTTAGCGACTTTTCAGAATCCAATTGCCAAATTAAATTTTTCAATTGGGCAATTCTTTCTAATCTTGCAGATTCATGGTCATTTTGAAAATCATCAGATCCAGTTTCGGGAGATGGGGTCCCGGTGATATTTGTGGTAA
>JAQXFJ010000294.1 GCA_029250385.1 Candidatus Poseidoniaceae archaeon
AGTGATCGTGCCGTTGAACCAGTGAAGCAGTACGGGCTTCGGATAATACATTCAGTCCGTTACCGGAGGATGCAGCACCATCAGTCCCGAGTCTTACATCAACCCCCACCTCTTGGTAAGCGGGCAACGAAAGTGTTCCACCGCAAGCCAATTTCATGTTTGATGAAGGACAATGTACGGCAGTAACCTCGTGACTTTTCAAAATCCGGATTTCATTCTTCTTAACCCAACTAGCGTGTGCACATACTGTACCTGGCTTGAAAAAACCAATACTGTCGAGATATTCAACAGGATATTTGCCGGTTTTTTCAAAGCAATCAGCAACTTCCTTTCTTGTCTCACTGACATGAATATGTAATCTTCCTTGCCTTTGTTCTGCTAAATCAGCTGCCCTAACAAGTGTCTCTTCGCTACATAGGTAAATTGAATGGGTGGCAATTGCATATTGAATACGATCATCAACTGATTGGGTTTGAAGTAAGTTATCAATTTCATCTAATGCTGATTTTGCATCAGGGTGTGAAGGTAGTGCAAAATCACTGACAGGGCCGCCAATAAGACCCCTAATGCCAGCATCTTCGAGGACTTTACCAGTTATTGCAGGATAAAAGTACATGTCAGCCGCGAAACTACAACCAGTAGCAATCAATTCACTTGCTGCAGCTGTAGCGCCGACTCGAACATATTCTGGGCTCAATCTTGCTTCAGTAGGAAATATCACCTCATTGAGCCACTGATTTAATGGATAGCCATCACTAAAATCTCTCGCATTTAATTGCATAGCAAGATGAGTATGCCAGTTTTGTAATGAGCGAGTTAAAAGTCTAGAACTACCGTCGATAACTTGTCTAACATCTTCGTCACCATTAGACCTTGACCAAGACCCATCATCGTGGATTAATACATCACCAACAAACTTGTTGGTACTGCTATCATACAGAATTGTATCTGTATATCTTGCAGCATATTCCTCTGACATTGGCATCAATCCTTGTTAGTGGGTGATGGCTGTGTTATTTAATTGTCAGTTATGGATTGGGAGATGGTTAATTGGTATTTTTGTGCACTATACTCCAGACTTGCAATACCAGGTAAGACTTTGCCGGCCAAATAATTCAAACATGCCCCTCCTCCTGTGGATAAGTGCCCCATTTTAGATGATAACCCACGATTCATGATCAAGGTAGCAGTATGTCCTCCACCCACAACAACATAGCCACTTGATTCAGCACAAGCATTCAACATTTCAATTGTACCTAGGGCAAAATCAGTAAGTTCGAACACTCCAGCAGGACCATTTAGAATTATTGTCCCTGCAGATTTAATGGCGGCTGAAAGAGTCATTGTTGAGCTGATTCCAATATCAAAAATCGGTGCAGCAACAGGCAAATCCGCAAGTGCCAAATCAACCCGATTATCTTCAATATTAGCAGCAAGGTCTGTTGGTAATTTTATTTTGTCAGCAAAATCATTCAGCATTGATTTGGCAGTTTCTACCGTAGAATGATAAGAATCACCTAGTTCTCCAACCAAAAAGTTATGATTCAATTCACCGATATCAATTCCAGAATACTCAATCAATAAATTTGCCACACCTCCAGTGGCCCACACTTCATCAGCAATGCCTTTTCTCAGCATATTGTCAGCGACAGATATTGAATCTTCAACTTTAATTCCGCCAACTACTGCAATACATGGTCTACGTGGCGAGTCTAAAGCAGCATCAAGACCGTCAATCTCTTTTTTCATCAATTCTCCAGCCACACATGGAAGGGTATGAGTAAAGCCAACAATAGAGGGGGAGTTTCTGTGAGAACAGGCGAATGCATCGTTAACAAATACATCGGCAACACTAGATAATCGTTGGATTATTTTGGTCTCAGACATTGTTAAAAAATCACCTTTAGTAGACACTTCTTCAAGATCCATTCTTACATTGTTGAGCATCAAGATTTCCCCGTCCTCCAGACTTTCAATTGCCAGCATTGCCTTCTCACCATGAATATCTTCGACCCATTTGACATTACGTCCCAATATTCTACCAAGTTCCCTAGAATGGCCAAGTGTGTTAGTGAAGTCTTTTTTGCCGGGTCTAGATTGGTGGGCCAATAAAACAACTTTTGCTTTAGTAAGCAAATTTAACGTTGGTACAATCGCCTTTATTCGAGTATCATCAAGAAACTCTTGGCTTTTGGGTTGTAAGGGGCTATTGATGTCAACTCTTACCAGCACAGTCTTGCCTTCGACATTAATGTCGCGCAAGTTCAAGACTTGTGCCATGCTACTCCCAACAGCAGGCAGTTTTTGATTTATCGTCTGTTGATTTCACCACAATTGAGAATAAATTCACGGTTAACTCCGAGTTTATCGGTTAGAGTTTTCAACATCTAGTACGGCCCACAACCATGTCGTCATGGTCAACCGAAGATTTGCTAGGACCTGAGGGTGAAGATTGGCGTGTGCCAGTTAGTGAACTTGAACAACGGATTAGCAAACTAGCAAACTCGTTGCAAGAAAACAATCTTCCAGGTGCGTTAATCCAAAGCCCGGTTGACTTGTACTACTATGCCGGAGGACGGCAAAACGGAGCGTTATTCATTCCCGCAACAGGCTCCAAAGCCAGCACTGTTTCTGGTGGAGAGGGCAGTACTTTCTTTGTTAGAAGGTCAATTAAGCGAGCAGAATTTGAAGCAGGCGGAACCGATGCTCCATTTGCCATCAAAAAATTTCCTAGCCTGAAGGTTCTTGCTGAAACGCTATCTGACATGGGTGCAGAAGCCAGTCCAGCCTTACAAAAGGGGGAACTCCCAGCAGACTTTCATGAGAAATTCGCATCAGTATTGGCTCCTTTGGGAAAAACTGCCGATTGCACTCAATTGATTCATTCTCAAAGAGAAGTAAAATCTTCTTGGGAATTATCTATGATGCGAGAGGGAGCATTAGTCCAACAAGCAATGTTTGACTCTGTTAGGAAGGAAATTGCAGCAGGAAAAACCGAATTAGAACTGGTTGCCGCCGCTGAAGCAATTAGTAGACAAAGAGGCTTTGGCGGCAATGTCCAAATGAGGCGCTTTCCATTACAATGTGATAGAGCAGTAATCGTGTCAGGCAGATCAGGAGGTGTTCCGTCGTTCTTTGATTCAGCAATAGGTGGTAGTGGTGCTCATCCGCTAGCTGGAATGGGTTCAGGATTCAATAAGATAAGAGAAAAACAACCCATCTTGGTTGACCTGGTTCATGTTCACAGAGGTTATGTTGTTGACGCCACTAGGATGTTTAGTGTTGGTAAATTAGACGAAACTTGGTTGGAAAGGCTAGATTCGATGGTTGAAGTTAGTGACGCAGTAGTTAATTCACTTGGCCGCGGTGAGGATTGTTCAAAGGCATGGGAGATCGGCTCACAATTAGCCACCAGCATGGGTCATAGTGAACATCTAATGGGTATGAACCCAGACCAAAGTAAGTTCTTAGGCCACTCAGTTGGTTTACAGTTAGATGAATCACCAGTTGTTGCAAAAGGCTTTGATCGACCATTACCTGATAACGGGGTCATGGCAATTGAGCCAAAACTGGTATTTGCGGAAGGCAGCATTGGTATCGAAGATACTTGGTTAAAGTCAGAAAACGGATTAGAGCGCCTAACATTAACTGGTAATACTGAATGGCTAACTAATTGCTAATAATGAAAAGCATCCAATGTAAGGCCCTCATATGCCGGCTAAACCATATTCCTCTGGTCACATCGGAGCAGTTGCTTCTAATTTCACGCAAATGCGTTTATCCGGTGCGGTAAAAGAACAACTAGTTGCTTTATTGTGTGAGGAATTAGACCGGTTAGTGCCAACAATGGAATCAGAAACTCTAGCCCAAGATCCGGAAAGAAAAACATTGGACGACCCTAACCGCACACGATTAAATTACAATCGAACTAGAGAGTTAATGATTGATAGAATCAGTAGTATTGATTCTGTTGGCTCTGCCGCAGTCCAAGCAGGGATTGAACATGTTGAGACTCATTTGGCTAAGATTTTGAAACACGCAGAGGCAGCAGCAGAAAAAGACCGAGTTGCCACAATCAAGCCAAGGCATTTGGAAATTGCTGTGTCTGGAATGGGCCTCAATTCTGATGATGAGGAAGAAGATATTGACACAATCGAAGAATCTGAAACCTTGATAGTTGGCCAAGGAGGAGGCGTATTAACCCGTTCTTCGTTGCTTTCTTTGGCTAGGACACACGCTAAAATGCCAGTCACCGATGATGCAATTGAAGAATTAATCGACACCTATTACATGGTAGTGGAAAAATTGGAATCAGACATTAGAACTCACGCACAACTTGGCGGTAATCCAGTTCAATTCATCGAATCAATCAACCGGATGAAGACTCTAATGTCGCTTGGTTGGATGCGCTCAATGCTAATCAAAGCCGCCACGAATGCTCGTGATCGAGGCTACAAACGTATTGACATTGAACAAATAGTTCACTTAGACCCTTATTGAAAGTCAGTGCATTTGTTAAAATACTTCTTTCATGAGGTTGACAGCAAGAGGTCTTACCATGATAGGAGAAGCAGCACCAGAATTTACTTTGAAGAATACATCAAAAGAAGCAGTCTCATTAGCAGACTATCGCGGCAAAACAGTAGTTATCGCATTTTATCCAGGCGCTTTTACTGGTGTTTGTGACAAGGAAATGTGTGCTTTTCAAGACAACCTTGCTAAGCTTAACGGTTCATCGGCTACAGTTATTGGTATCAGTGTTGACTCACCGTGGGCTAATGCAGAATTTGCTAGAAAGTACAACTTAGAGTTCGAACTATTATCTGACCTAGACCGCGCAGTGGTTGAGGCTTACGATGCTAAGTTTGTTGGTCTTGGTGGACTGGAAGGCTACGTTTCGGCAAACAGGGTCGTGATTGTAGTTGACAAAGAGGGCTTAGTCCAACACCGCTGGGTCGCTGAGAACCCTGGTGTTGAGCCAGATTATGATGCCATTGTTACTCTGGCAGAATCTCTTTGAGACAGAATATTAGCCTCAAAGGATTGATTGTATGGTTAACTCAACAATCATTCTATACGCTTTTTTTGCCGGCCTCGTAGCAATTTTAGTTACCGTTTCAATCGAAAAATTTGGCGGTTTTATCGGAGGGGTATTAGGCACAGTTCCATCAACCATAATCCCGGCTGCAGCGGGAGTCTATGCTATTGATGGGGGGGCGTCACTAAGGTCTAGTATGTCTGTAGTGCCGCTTGGAATGTTGATTAATGGTCTATTTCTTGGAGTATGGAT
>JAQXFJ010000318.1 GCA_029250385.1 Candidatus Poseidoniaceae archaeon
ACTTCTCTTTAGAAGTTCACCAGATAACACAACAGCAGTTGTTGTTCCGTCGAAGCAATGTTGTTCTTGTGTCTTAGCAACTTCGATAATCATCTTTGCTGCAGGGTGTTCAATGTCCATTTCTTTGAGAATAGTTGCACCGTCGTTAGTGATGACTACGTCACCCATTGAATCAACCAACATCTTGTCCATTCCTTTTGGACCCAAAGTTGACCTGACCGCGTCTGCTACAGCTTTAGCAGCCGCTATGTTATTTGATTGCGCTGTTCTTCCTCTAGTTCTTTGAGTACCATCCTTTAAAATGAATATGGGTGCTTGTCCATTACCGTACATGTTTTCGCCTCATGGTCTGCGAGTACGCCCAAGTCTTGAACCCTACGATTCAAAAATTTCGCACTTTTCATTGGATTTGGTCGTTTTGTTCGAGCCATTGAGCGCCATAAGCACCCCATTGTTCCATAGTCCAACCAGCGGGTAGTCCAGTGGCTGGAAGAGGAGGTCCTGACGGTTGCGAAGGGGCAGATGTTGCTGATTGTGTTGGTGGAGCAGACTGTGGCGGCATAGATGATGGCACGCTTGCAGGTGGTGCTGATTGCGGAGGCATGGATGATGGCACGGTTGCAGGCGGACCTGATGGAACCGTAGGGGCAGAAAGTACCGATTGGTATGTTGCTGTAATACTATCTTGGTAACCTTCTTGCCCCCAATTGGCATATTCATCATCTTCATCTTCAACATTCTTGAGAATTCTAATGGCAATCACAATCCCTGCTACCATTACCAGAACAAAGCCAAACCACATTGCAGCTCCAGTAAGGTCAAATGAAGAGCCCTGATCATCGTTTGTTTCAATGATTATTTTCCTGAGTTGAACTTGAATTTCTGATTGGGCAGCGTCGCTGACGGTATCAGACCTAGCCCAGAGAGTTATTTCAGAATCAAATGTTGGTTGATCAAGCGTCATCAGGGTTGATTCTGTTACTTGGAAAGTAATTGTTATGACTCTTATTGAATCGTCTCCAGTACCAAGGACAAATTGTCGGTCATTACTGTCGATTCTTGATTGAAACCAACTGCTTGAGTTTCCTGAACTGATATCCATGGATACTGATTGTGATGTAGAATATTGATTTCTAACGGTGACTTCTAAGGTTACTTCATCTTCAAAATCATCTATAATCACCAACTGAGAAGGTAAAATCTTCAATAACTCATTAGTGCTTCCAACTGAGTAAGTTGACCCCCCTGTTGCAATTACAGTCGCATCAAACATGCTCTTAGCAACAATTACCATCTGTAAATTACCACTGGTGCCTTCGACAAACGAAAATTCGACGGTAACGTTGTAACTAGCACCGCTATTAATTGGTACAGTCTTTGACCCATCTACAAGATTAGTGAATTGAGCATTCATACCTTGAGGAAGATTTAGACTCATTTCGAAGGTGTCTTGGATATTTCCATTATTGGTGACTTCGAAAGTCATTGATTGGGCAAGATCACCCGGGATATAAGACTGGTCGGAAATATCTGTTTCAACGTGAACACTGGCAGTTTTCTTGACCTCTACTGATACTACTTGACTTACCACCAAAGACGAATCGTCTACATTAGTAGCAGTAACTGTAACTTCATAGAAACCTTCAGGTAAACCAACAGGCATTGGTAAGTTCAGGAAGAAACTCCAAGAACCACCCCATTCATCCAACAACGGTGATTGAAGATTGTCAACACTAGCACCCGTTTGACGGAAGTATATTGGGAAATTATTAGCCACGGTAAGATTGAATGATTCCTCATCATTACCGTTATTAAATAACGTCATTCTAAGCATTTTCTCTTCGCCATTAGCGTAGCCAACAACTACTGGTAGACCACTTTCATCAGTCGAAAAGTAAGGCGATGAATAGTCAACCTCAAGGTTGCTGTCCCGATATATTGGTACATCAATCAACCGATTAAGAGTTGTATCGCCAACAACATTACCGCTAGTTCTTGTTGCTCTTATCTCAACAGATATTTGACCTGGGGTGGCTTGCTGTTCTGCAGATATGGAGAGCGATAAGTCTGCAGATGTGCCCTTTTCCATGAATATAGAAGTAATAGCATTTCCAACATCGTCTTGAATGGTACCGCTCCACAATTCTGCATTAAAGGTTGAGCGCAACTCGAAGGTTGAATCTAAATTACCAGTATTGGTAATTTGGAATGGAAGATTTGCAGTTTCACCCGGATTCATAGTAAGCGCTATTTGATTAGCATTGGAGTTTAACCTCACACTGTATTGAGAATCTATCGAAACAGTTGTCGATACTCTAGCTTTCTCACCTGTGTTGGCTGAACTAGCATCAGTAAACCATATTTCCCAATCTTGAATTTGGACATCTGCACCAACCGGTATGGAAAGATTCGCCCAAACCTCAGTTGTTTCAAATGGACCAATGGGGGGAATAACTACGTTGAAATCGTTGTCATTTGGATTGGTTGTATCTAGCCTTAACTGTGGCACTGTAGGGTCCATCCAAGAGGAATTTGTAACATTAGTTTGCGCTCGAAATTGGACATTTTTGTAGCCATTGTTGGTAACTAAACACTTCCATGAAACTAAATCATTTGGCACCGTTTCAAATCCGCCAGCTGGATTATCACAGTCAGCAGTAAGAGTGAAACCATCGACTTTGGAAATCCCAAATTGAACAAAATCGTCAAAATGCATACCTTGAGTTGCGCCAGAACTGTCTGACCTGAATACTAAACCGAAGGTCCATGAATTCCCGCCTAAGAACAAATCTGGATTTGCTAAAGATGGATTTTGAGACCATACTGTTTGCGGGTCCCAAGAAATATTCTTCCATTGACCAGGAACCGGGCTAGGGTTTATTTCTGCAACATCCCAATGTACTGATTGTAACGGATCTGAAAAGTTACCGTTATTATTCCATAGCTCTAGGTAAGCAGCATCTCCAGCGCCCATTGTACCCCATGCTTGAAGATGTATTTGGCTGGAAATGTAATTTTGTGCCTGAAAGATTTCTCGGCAAACCCATGCTTGTTCGATATTTGTCAAACCTGAGTCTAGCTGGTCACCATTGCAATTATTATCTGGATTTTTGTATGAATGTACTAATCGATCAAAAGCACTTGATGGGTAAGTGTTACCACCTGGCAATGACATTCTCCAGTGAGAACTGCCAGTGGTTGCATCTGTGTTATCCTCATACCAAGAACCGAAATCATTAGCGTCACCCCCACCAATAGGATAGCGAGCAGGTCTAAAGGTGAGCGAGGTACCAGAGGCTTCACCATCAAAGATGTCTTTGTAAACCGCGATTGGTACCTGCTTTTCCATAATATCGTTATCATTTCTGTCGTCAGCGGTAAAATTAACTGATGCTCTAAGTATGAGTCCGCCAGTCAATTCATTGGTACTTGTATCCAAAACAGAATGAGCCTCTTGAGGATTCCACGAGATTGTTGTAGCATCTTTGGCACCACCAGCCATCAATCCAGTAGTCCAGCCGAATGATTCAATTACGAAACCGATAGGATGAACAATTTCTAACAATGCATCGGTTTGCTTTTGTACACCAGTCGTTGCACCGTCTTTGTATACAGTAACCTTTACTTCAATAAAATCGTCTTGTAGTAAGTAATCAATAACCTCACCGCCGGGCTGTATCCATTTTTCGGTAGGTATTGTCTGATTACCAACTTCTATGCTAAAAATACTAAAGTCATCTTTGGAGCCACCTTTAGCGGTTGCAGCATCAACTTCAGGAACATAGTTCAAAGCCAATGTTTGCAGGAGTAATAGCGTCACCAAAGTAACCGAAGATAGTCTTCTCATCATCATCAACATTCATCCGATGTGCATTCAACACATGAAACTAATTGTTGATTGACTGAGATGAAATTGGTAAACTTACTCTATTTTAAAGCCAGTAATAGAAGGTTTGTTGTGAGATTCCTCACCTTCTCCTTGCCCAAAGTCACTAGCAAAAAAGTCATTGAAATCTACCTCAGATTCTTCACCAACTGCACTAATTTCGTCATTCAATTCTGGTTCACTATATGGTTGATTATATTCGCTTTGCTCACCAGT
>JAQXFJ010000319.1 GCA_029250385.1 Candidatus Poseidoniaceae archaeon
TCTCCAATCTATACTCGCTTTTCTACAAGCCCCGATTATGGCATTTGGGATTGTAATATCAATGACCACTGCGGAATTATTGATGGAGATTACGACGCCTCTATTGATTATAGCTTCAGTGTAAGCGGCATCCCTACTGAAGATCTTGGATTTGATGACGGTGAACTCGATTTAGAAGTTTCTGATTCTATTAGTTCAACTGACAATAATTATACTCGAGAAGTACATGATGTTGCAATGGAATATCCTAACGGTGATTCAATGAGGATAGATATCGGCGCGGGTGATGGCACAACAACAAATGTGATTGCCTGTGAGTCTTGCCCACCTGGAAATCAGTTGATGTTCTTAATGATGGGGGAGGTAATCACTGGAACAGCAGAGTCTTTTGCTGAAGATATTGCTGATGAATTTACCGATAACTTAGATGAGGAATTGCAAGAATTACTTGGCCTAGATGATTCTGATGAAGTAAGTGGTTGCACAGATATGGACGCAATCAATTATGATTCAGGTGCCACCAATGATGATGATTCTTGTTATTATGAGGATACTGTTGATGTGGATGTTCCTATGTTTGAATGTACAGACGGTACTATGATTTACGAATGGGGCGTTAACGACGAATATTACGATTGCCAAGACCGTTCAGACGAGCATCAATTAAGTGTAAGGACTGGTATCTATATGGTTGATGGAGGAATATCTGGCGGCATGACAGTTGACAATGCAGCCCCTTATCACTCCGGAATTTCTTGCAATAACGAATATTTCCATTATGGTTCGTTGTTTCTGATTAACGATGGTAATATTAACTGCTATGACGGCTCAGACGAGCCTGAAGATTACGATAATGATGGAATTGTTGATAATTATTTCACCTGTAAGGATGGTGGCTCAGTCACTATTGACAAGGTCAGGGATGGCATTGATGACTGCCCTGGTGGTTCTGATGAAGGAAAAACTGCATATTATTACGATTTGAATTTGACTCTCCACAACGAGGACGGGACATTACTCAATCATCGTTCGGTTCAGGTATGTTCGGACCCTGGAGAGGAACAGACAAATTGTAATTACAGCATATATTCCGGACCAGATATGGTTGAAAGCATCAGTTATTGGGTAATTGAACAAGATGATGAACACGATGAGATAGTATGTTTAACCTGGGAACTAAAGGACGAATTTGAGACTCTATCAACTGGAACTGAATGTATCACTACCGGTGTACAATTCGATTACCTTATGATGTATCAAGAATGGTACGGAAGTACTTCCCTGCAGATCGAGGGGGAAATCATAGGTACTTATCTGAGAAACGGACACTATGTGAATTACACAGTTACTGACCCAAACCAAGTAGTAATTTGGAATGAAGAATATTCAAATACCCCAAATTGGATTACTACCAGTGTTTATGTCGGTGAGTCTGGCGCCGGAGATTATTGTTTAATTGGCACAATTTACGACAGCGAAGGAACAATAGTAGACACACAACAGTCTTGCACCTATTTTGAAAATCAAGAATATCCAGATGATGAAGACGAAGGAAGCGACGAAATCAGTGGCCTACTAGGCATTGAGTTGAGTGAAAAACTAAATAATATCATTGACGCAATGCTAGAGTCAGACTTAGAAAATATTATGAGTTCTTTTGGCGGTAATCTACAAGAGCGCCTCGATGATGTTGAGATGCTTGATGAATTCCCATATAATGATGGACAGTTTACCCCAATGTGGAGTAATGAGCATGCCACTGTAGTTGGTGTAGGATTATATGTCGAAGATGAAAATGGCTCTTATGTCATGGCTGGTCCAACAACACAAGGTTACAATTCTACTCCACCAACTCAGATGAGCCTTAGGTATCTAACCGGCGATGAAGCCAAAAATGCCGCTGAAGCCATGGAAGATTCTGAACAATTAGGAGAAATCGTTAACATTGACGATCATAATTTAGACGCCATCCTAGAAGACTTAGCAGAAGCCGGAATTGACATCAGTGAAATAGATATTACAACACCTGAAGTTGATATTGGTAACATCGGTAATGATAATGCTGGAGATTCTACAGAAACGCCAAGTGAAACCGAAGAGAAAGCGGAATCTGATGGATTACTACCATTTGTTTCACCTATTTCGGTGATTGGAGTAATTGCAATGGCAGGAATCATTTTCGGCATGCGTAAAGATTAGTCACAACTAATTTGTGTGGTGAATTGACATTAGACCTAAATTTAATGCGATTTACCAATACCTTCGGCTGTCATTACTAGTAGTCTTGATTGTTCATGTATTGATTTCTGCTTGGTTAGTTGTTGAATTTGATGGAGCATACACTGAAGGTTCACCTGCACCAACAGAAATTAATGCCTTGGTGGTAGTGGACAAAGATGAAACTTTGATTGATGTCAAAATGGAAAGGTCAACATCATTTATCCTCTACATGCTGTATCGAGATTATGATTCCTCTTATGGACAGAATGAGTCTAACAATTCTAGCCAAGATAATACGAGTACCAATGATGAAAGTGATGGAGACAGTAATTCTACTGATGATTCCCTTGAATCTAAGGACGATAATACCTCACCTAAAGAGTGGTTAAAATTAGGCCGCAATAGTATATTCTTTGCCATGGTATTTTTAATAATTAGTGAAATTATAGTCATTTCAAATATTCGTTTCTCGACCATTATTCGAGTATTTGCTTGGACATGTTTGATGATTTGTTTCATTATTGTTTTGCCATCCACCTATCTGTTAGACTTAGCTGGTGAGGATGGAGATGAAGATGCACAAATTGATGAAGAAATCTCCCAGAAGAACTTTGTAGAAAGTACAGAATCTGGCTCTATGGTTCACGAAAATAATATCTTTGATAGTGAACTAATGTTACGAGGAATTAGATTCAATCTCGAATATAGTGGTTACGACTTAGGATTGGTGGAACCTGAAGAATATGCACAGTTACGTGCTGAGGTCCCACAAAATAACTCTTCCTTAACTGACTCATATGTTGAATTTGAATCGACATTGGAACTTGAATATGGCAAGAATTTACCATCGCTATTACTAATTCCTCTTACATGGTACTTTATCCCAGCTCGTCCAAGGAAAAATAAATCACTCAATACCGTTACCAAACCATTGAGCAGTAATGATGTGCCAATGATGTGGGAAATCAATGAACAAGGATTACCTGGAACTGGACAGGTTACTCAAGCGGAGATGGCTAAACTGCTTGACTTGTCTGAGGTAAGCCTAGGTGCTTACCAAGACGGGAAACTCGCCGGATTCGTACTTTGCTTACTACCAAAAGCCGAGTATGGCAGCCTAAATTACGCTTGGTTTAACCAGCGTTATGACCAGTTCATCTATGTTGACAGAATTGCCGTTGCTAAAGATTCTAGAAATTCTGGTATTGGAACTTTGTTGTATCAGCAAGTGTTTGACTATGCATCACAGCATGGCATCCCAGTTACTGCTGAAGTAAGCCTAAAGCCGTCTAATGAAGGTTCAGATCGATTCCATTTACGTCAAGGATTTGTTACTATTGGAGAACTTGACCACGGCGATAAAGCAGTAACTATGTACATCAAAGACAAAAAGCCCGAAGATGATTGAAGCAATTAAGTCACAGTGACCGTTCAGGCTGTATATGCACATACTAGTGATGACCCGAATTGTTTTGGGCCATTCACTTGGTGGCATGCAAAAACAAACTATGGACTTGTGCCAAGGATTTGCTGGGGCAGGCCATCGCGTCACGGTGATTACGACTGCACGTAAAGACGGAGTGCGCCATGAGGGAAATGACGGCATTGAAACTCACTACCTTGAAGGGACTAAACCAGGATATTACAGTCGCAAATGGAATTCTGCTGCCAGGAAAAAAATTAGTGCCATTCACCAAGCAACACCTATTGACGTGATTCACAGTCAGTCAATGGGTGCCAATGGAATCCTGAAATGGGCTAAACGTAATGCTGTACCTGTTGTGTCAACTTGGCATGGAACCAGTTTAACCGAATTTACCTCATTCTTTGGCTCAGCATCATACCATCCAAGATACTGGCACTGGCTACTAATTACCCCTACTACATGGCTGAAACGTTATTTCACAATGGAGTTGCCTGTACGAAAGGCTAGTAAAGCGATAACTCTAGTTTCACCAACCTTAGAACATCACATGAAGTTATTTGCTAAAGATAAAGTCAAAGTAATTCCCAATGGAGTACATATTCCTGAACAATTTGAAACGACTAGTAAGAATGATAAATTTGAGATTATTTCAATTGGTCGAATTGTCAAACAAAAGGGTGTGCAACATGCAATACATGCTACTGCAAACCTACCAACTGAAGTCAAAAATAAAGTTCATCTAAACATTGTTGGTTCAGGTGATTATCTCGAGCCACTAAAGAGCCTAACTACAAAACTCGACATGCAGGACATGGTCACTTTCCACGGCAGAACTGTTGGTGATGAATTAGCGGCGATTTACCAACGTTGTGAACTCCATCTAATGCCGACCACAAGTCATGAAGGCTTACCGCTGACTATTCTTGAGGGCATGGCATATGGTATTGCCACAATTGCCTCAAACATCGGTGGAATACCAAGTGCAATTACCGATGATGTCAATGGATATTTGATAAAACCCGGTAATGTTGAACAGTTAACCAATCGATTGCAAGCACTGTTGGAAGATCCAAAGCGCATTAGCGAAATTGGTAGTGCTGCAAGAAAAACCATCATTGAGCATTACTCTGAAGAAATGATGGTCGAGCAAACTCTAGCAGTGTTCGAAACGGTTTTATGAAATTATTTCGCTATAATGTAAACGCACTATAATGCATCAATAACTCATTTAACAAAACTCTACAATGTATTTAAGAGTGTAATTCCAAAGGACAATATAAGCACGGGAGGGGTTTTAGCATGTCAGAAAAAGTTAGTGAGCATTATGATGAAGACTATTTTGAGTGGCAAGCTGAGGCTGGTGAGTTTGGCGGTTGGGCAAATCAAAGCAAGTTTGTTGATTATGTCTCACCAGATGATGTGGTTCTAGACTTTGGCTGCGGCGGTGGATATTTATTAAAAAACCTAGATTGCAAACAGCGATTAGGGCTTGAGATAAATCCTTCAGCAGCCGCTACTGCAAAGAAAAATGGAGTTGAAATTTACGGTTCTGTTGAAGATATTCCAAATGATTCAATTGATGTTATCATCTCAAACAATGCCTTAGAACATGCACTTAGACCATTGGATGAATTAAAAGGACTGAAAGGAAAATTGAAAGTTGGCGGAAAAATAATATTTGTAGTTCCGTGTGAGAACATCTCAATGCGTTACAAACCAAATGATATCAATCATCACCTTTACAGTTGGAGTCCTATGGCTATTGGAAACCTGTTTACTGAAGCGGGATACTCATTGATAGAATCAAAAGCCTATATCCATAAATGGCCAGGTAGGGCCAAATTATACCGCCGAATAGGGGGACGATGGTTGTTTGAGTTGGCAT
>JAQXFJ010000345.1 GCA_029250385.1 Candidatus Poseidoniaceae archaeon
ACGCTTAGGCCGTATCCAAGTATTTTGATTACCATTGTAACAATAGACGCCCCCATCCTCTTGGACAATTGTTATTCCCTGAACATAATTTTCAAGTTTGCAAATAGAAGAATAAGGTAGATTAGAATTGATTAAATTACCTTGTAAGTCTGAAGTTACAAGTCTTCCAAGGTTGTCAACAATAGCAATGAAATCATTGGTTGTTTTGAACATAGAAACTCCACCAGGAACTTCGCATTGCCATAATTCATTAGCGTTTAAATCATAACTTCTAATTCCGAAAGCGTCATCTGATATAATCAAATATTCTTGATGGAAAGCCATACCTGTAACTAAACCCTCGAATTTTATTTCGTTTACTTTTTCCATCCCTTGATAAATATTAACCGAGCCATTGGTTTCAGACCAAGCAATTGTTTGACCGTCAGAGGACAAATCTAAGCCAGTAACCGTCGAATGAGGTGCGAAAGTTATTGACGCCTCATAGGTAAGCATGAATAATCCATTTCGCTTGGTATCATTAACTTCTCTACGCGATGCTTATTTTATCTGTTAGAAAAATCAATTTGAGTCATTATGGATATCAAGTATTTGGTCATCCTCTAGGTTCATCTGCTTAGCATTGTCATTTCTTTGTTGGTGTAACAATTGTAAGTATTCCTCAGTGACATCACCAGTGACATAAACTCCATCAAAACAACTAGAATCAAATTTAATTTCAGAACTGCTAGAATGTTTGGTTGATTTTATTAGATCCTCTAAAGTTTGGTAAAATAGTTTATCGCTTCCAATGTGTTCGTTTATCTGTTCAATAGTACGATTATTAGCGATGAATTCTGATGTAGCTGGCATATCTATCCCATAGACGTTTGGAAACCTTACTGGAGGTGCTGCAGAAGCAAAATAAACTTTCGAGGCACCAGATTCCCTGGCCATTTCAACAATTTGCTTACTAGTTGTGCCACGAACAATTGAATCGTCAACTAAGAGGACATTTTTACCTCGAAATTCGTCGTCAATAGCATTTAACTTTCTTCTAACTGACTTTTCTCTCAAGGACTGTCCAGGCATAATGAATGTCCTACCAATATATCGGTTTTTGACAAAACCTTCCCTATACGGAACTTTTAGACTACTAGCCATCTGTAGAGCTGCGATTCTTCCTGAATCGGGAATAGGGATTACCGCATCTATGTCATGATCGGGCCACTCTGATAATATTCTCTCGGCTAATATCTTGCCTTGATTCAACCTAGCTTCGTAAACAGATATTCCATCTATTACTGAGTCTGGTCTTGCAAAGTAAACATATTCGAAAATACATGGATTACTCTTGGTCTCTTTTGCGCAGACTCTAGAAAATAGATGACCCGATGAAGAAATGAATATTGCTTCACCTGGCTTAACGTCAGAAACTACTTCAAAGCCTAAAGCAGTTATCGCAACTGATTCACTTGCCACAATCCATTCTACGCCTTCTTCTGTATCCCTTTTACCATAAACTAACGGCCTAATTCCGTTTGGATCCCTAAATGCCAACAAACCATAGCCAGAAATCATTGAGACGCAAGCATAGCCGCCTTTAACATAAGTGTTAAGCGCATTTATTGCTTTAAAAACAGTCTCGATATCAAGGTGTGGTTCGCCTTCTATAGAAATATCTGACGAATACTTAGTTAATTCAACAGCGAGAATATTTAGTAAAATTTCTGAATCACTTTGCGTATTCATGTGCCTATGATATTTGTTTGACAAGATTTTACGTAAGTCACTGGCGTTGGTTAGATTACCATTGTGAGCAATCGATAGTCCATATGGTGAGTTAACATAGAACGGTTGCGATTCTGCTTTAGATGAACTTCCTGCTGTTGGATACCGAACATGACCTATTCCGATGTTACCCTGCAATCTCTGCATATGTCTAGTGTAAAATATGTCTGAAACAAGACCATTTGATTTTCTAAGCCTAAATTGACCATTATGTTCGGTCATTATCCCAGCAGCGTCTTGACCTCTATGCTGTAATACAGTCAACCCGTCGTATAGTAATTGATTGATGTGAAAGCCTTGACGACCAACAACACCCAGAATACCGCACACAGTTAACCCTCTAAACAGTTAGCAAATGATTGTTTGCAAAGATTGTCGAATTTTGACATGGCCAAATCAAGCCTTAGGACGGTGAGTTTTCTTAGACCAGCTAAACTTTCTCATCTTTGCTGTAGCGCCGTATCCGCAAGATGCGCATACGCCCTTTTGCTTGTGGTAAGCATTCCTGCCACATCTTCTACATCGGATGTGTGTTGTCTTTTGACGTCGACCCATGGATGGTGTACCTTTTGACATAAACTCACCTCGATGTTTCGCCCACCTACCAATCCCTTATGAAATAAACGGAGGATGATTCTACTCTTCTTCCGACAATTTAGCTTCACTTATCTTTGATTTTGAATGAGTTAATGAGGAAAATAAAACCCCTATTGCAATTGCAAATGCCAGCATTAAAGCAAAGATAGACACTATTGTATGAGAAATATTGTAGACTAATTGTGCTATCACCGAACCGTTATCTTCAAGCAATATATCGCCTTGCTCTATAAAAAATATTGTTGTCCCGAAACCTACCGATATTGCCATGACCATTGCAAATAAAGGTGCCAAAGGTCGATCTCTAGATTCACCATAAAAATACATGTTTCCAAGGAGGAATGTTGAACATAATATGAATGCTGTTAATGTTGAATTAGCAATTCTTGGATTGATATTATCCATCGATAAATCTGGAAAACCATGCATACTGTAATCAATCGCTAGAATTAACGCAATTGGGAATAATAAACCCGAAATAACTAATCGCAAAGAGGTTTTCTTGCCGTCAGCCATTATTCATCATCTCCAATATTTGAGGATATTATTTTTGCTGAATGCTTTAATTCACCTTTTGTTGGAGGCAGGATTGATTTCGGTTTAGGCAGCTTCTTCTCATAACTATAGATCACCAAAGAAAACGATATTATCGCTAAAATTGATCCTAACATTATACCAACTAAATCGGCTATTGAAAGCCAAACATAGGTTCTAAATTCATTTGAAGATGCATCGCTAGAATCTATGTTCATTGCCAACAGAATGAATATTACAGTTAGGCCGAACATGAAGAACAGATTTTTTGATTCCGCAGACCTATTATCTCCAAGGACTAACATTGCTATACCAGCAGACAAGCATAAGCAAGAGAGTGAAATTAAGAAATTCGGGAAAAATATCA
>JAQXFJ010000014.1 GCA_029250385.1 Candidatus Poseidoniaceae archaeon
CAAACCTCAAATGATGTAACATACCAAGCAAGTGATAACATCCAGTCAATTACTTACGGCGGTAAAAGTCCAAGTCAACAAAACGCAATTCAACTAAATGGACTGCCTGATGAGTTCACTTTGACCTTAGGAGATACGCTTGGATACACCGGTAGAGAAGCAATAGATTCCATAATCATCCAACTTTCGAATGCCACTGAAGCAAGAACGATGGACGGCGACCATTTCAGATTCTTTGTTAATCAAGATACCTCGGAGGCTAGTTTGAGTTTGAAAATTTCAGACATAATTAGTCTGAAAAGATACTCACCTCAAGTTCCAGATGCCGTTGGGCCTGAGGGCAACTCAATTATCGAAATGGTTCGCAGCCAATCTTCACCATTCTATGTTTTACTTGAGGATGAGTCGCAATATGATGATGAATTCCTTGGCATGAATGGGCGCGTGATGTTGGACCCTCTGCCGTCTAACATCAATCTTGCATTCCCAAGCACTGTTGATTCATCTGGTCTTGAATTACCAAGTTTCGATGAAGGGGAAGGAATTGAATCGCTATCTTTCTTCCTCGGAGATTTGGTCGACTTTGGCTCTTCAGTTAACGATTTAATCTATGATTTTACTAAAGATCTAGTCGGTACAGAGGGAGACGAAGAAGACTTTTCTCTTGGTGTTGATTTGCTGACTGGTGAGGCGTTTAATCTAACTGTAGACGTTAGAAAAGGCAACAACGGCTTGGATGAACCAATCTGGTCACATGGCATTGGTATGAATGCAAAAGAAGCTTCAGTACTCAATTTCAATCTGTCTCGTTTACCTTCACTAACACAATCGGATTTACAATCCGCTAACGATATTCTTGATGATTATAAAATAGACAAAAGCGAGGAAGGATTAGCTCTAGATATTTTGACACGTTCAGCCATTACTCAAGCAGATATGCTGATTTCTGTTTTAGAGGACGGAACAATATATGATTTTGAAAGAAATTTACTCAATGAAACATTGTTAGAAGAACAAGGGATTACCTTTGAATTCCGTCGAAGTTGGCACAACCGGCTTTGGTTGCCACAATTACCCGCTGGTGAAATATCTCTAGAGTATGATTTTAGGATGATTGGTGACATACCTCAATACGAATTCGAATTGTTCCTTGGGCAATGGAAACCGCTAAGAGAGCAAATCAGTATAGTGATTAATGGCTTACAGGGGACAGATATGGACCTAGTAATCGACGGTTTAGACACCACTAAACCCAATGATGTTAGTGCAAATGCAGTATTCTTTACTCAAGATGATTTGATAGTTCCAAGATTTAATGTAATAATGACTTATGATTTTGGTTCTAATTTAGATTCTGTTCATGCTACTTTCATAGATCGAATCGAAGATACCAGAGTTGAGGCATTGATTATTGATGTGGCTCAGTCAATGGAGTTTTCAGCAACCATTGGAGATATTTTCAATATAACTATGAATGTTCCAGAACAATTTAGAACACAGGGTAAATTCTCTGCGGAAAAATTGATGATTCAACAGATGCGCTATATCGATGGATTTTGGTGGCCTGCAACCACTTTCATGCGAAACCTACCGAGCGTGATGTCATTATCAGCCATACCTGCTAATGATTTTGATATTAGAAAAGATACTTCATTCCAGGGAATGATGACACTTGATTACTCGTCTAATGGTGATGACTTGGATTTGTATTTAGAGGCTAGTGGTAGAGCTGTTGACTTCCGAGGCGATGTACTAATGATTGCTCAAGGGTTGCCATCAACTTTCAAACTTGAGCCAACCAGTGATTGGGGAATGAGAGTTGCTTCATCAGGGGAAGGAGTTGAAAGCTTATACATGAAACAAACCAACATTCCAGTCCAACCAGGAGTCATGGTTAACCGATTAGAATTAGTCGGAGAGGATCTTAAATCAGCGACTATAAAGGTCAAGAGAGGCCCATATGAATATCCTGTAATAATCCTAGAAGACATTACCTCGGGCCGAATTGTAGCAAGTTCTCAAGTCACCTCACAACCGGGCTACTATGTTGACTTCTTTGGCGATACCAAATTTGACGGTCGTGCAGTAATGTTAGATACTCAATTTACGGGTATAATTCCAGTATCTTCTTCTTTAGGTGTTAACGGCATGGTTTCAGACTTATCACTAATTGGCACTTTGACTGGTGGTAATGTTGAGACTAGACACGTCTTGTTAGTGGAGCCAGTTACTTCGCTAATCGCTAGCACAATCGCAATGTTGGGTTGATAAAATGGCTAGTGATGAGATGATATTCAATGATGAGGATGAACTCCTTGTTCACGAAGATTCCATTTATGAGACTACTCAAATGACTGAGGAAGAACTAGCAATTCTTCAAGCCTCAAAAGATGCGGCTCAATTTGTTAAAGATATTCAAAAAGAAATAACGCCAAATCGAGTGGCAATGGCAGGATTAATCGTAATGTTGCTTATTGGTGCCATCTTTAGCACATGGTACTGGGTAATACCACGGGACTCAGTAATGGTTGAGACTTTGTATATGCAACGCAGTGGTCATTTAGTGATGTCTGAAATTCACAATACGGGAAGTCGAGAGATTACCGACGTTGAATTTGACGTTAAATTTCAATCTTTAGAAGGTGAAATATTAGATTCGATGGGTATTGATGTAGATGTCATTTCGGCTCACTCTTCAGTTGCTGGTGATGATGTTGAAATGTTAGTCGCTGGCTATACGGTATGGGATAATTATGTAATTGCTATCGACTTGAAATATACCGATCACAACGGTAATCGGCAGTTTGAAATCTGGACTCACGAAGTTGGTGATTGGGCATGGGAAGAATTCAAAGATAGAACTTGATTACCGCCTCACACAATACCCCAAGCAATAAAGCGCAGCAGAACTGGGCATATATTATGCAAAGCAAGCGTTCTGCATGGGGAGTGATTTTCCTTGTAGCGTTGTTTATTTTGCAAGGAACCTCCCAATTAGCGTCCAACAATGAGCCTAGTCAGACGGAAATAACTGAAAATAACGGTATCGAATGGGTTAGTTTTGAACTAAAAGACGGTGTTTATCACGATGCAGTTGGGACTTACGATAATTCAACTAGTAAAGAGTCTAGAGAAGTAATAGCCAATACGGTTTTGGGAACCTTTAGCGAATCTGGTTTAGTATTATCACGTCTCATCAGTGCAGAATTTCTCCAGCCAAGGGATGACCTGCGATTGGCATTAATTGATTCAGATATCAATCTGAAAGAAGCCAGAGCACAAATCAATGACATAGAGGGGCTGGTTATTAGGGAGTATTTATCGCCATCAGGATTAGTTGTTCAAGGGACTCAAACTGCTTTTGAGCAGTTGTCGATGTTGGAAAACATCGCCTCAATTCAAAACGTTCCTATTGCCTTGATAATAGAACCAAACCTTCTGGATGTCTTACTTTTGCAGGGTTCTGAAGAATCACTAGTAGGTGAAAGGGTGAGGCTTGAAGGTTGGCGCGGCGAGAATGGACTAGAACAAACTGTTTCATTGAGTGATGGTATCTCAGAGGTTAAACAAGACTTACTGGATGTGGTTAATTGGTCAATTACAGATGAAATAATGTGGGATAGTGGCCGATTTGAAGGTGATTTAACTACTGCCAATATAATTGAGTTAGCATCCCAACCAGCGCTAAAATTACTTCGCTTCAATCCTGCTTTCCAAGTCCATAATAACAATGCTGGTAGCCATATGAAATCTAACAGCATGCAAATTTACTTCACCACGGACCTTGATGGTTCAGGCCAAACTGTTGCAGTTGCCGATTCGGGTCTAGATGAAGATCATGGCGATTTTGGTTCTCGTGTGGTGGCTAATAATGATGTCATCAATGATGGCTCTACCGCAGATCGATGGTCTGGCCACGGTACTCATGTTTCATGCACGGTGCTTGGTGATGGCAATCGTGGTGGTTATTCCGGTGTTGTTCCTGCAGCAGACTTGTATTTTCAAGCTATGGAGAACGATAACACTGGGAACTTTCAATCCCCTTCCCTAAACAGCCTACTCAATTCTGCCTACAGCGCAGGGGCAAGAACTCATACTAATTCATGGGGTAATTCTGGAGGCTTTGGTGAATACTCTTCAGAAAGCCAAGACGTCGATGATCGGGCTAATTATTATGACCGTTATTATAGCGGTGGAGAAGGATTAACCATTCTATTTGCTGCAGGTAACGATGGTCCTGATTCTGATACCATTACTCCTCCATCTACTGCCAAGAATGCAGTGACCGTTGGAATGCATCAAAACCGTTACCAAGGTGCTCCAGATTTCATAATGGAGGGCTCATCTCGAGGCCCGCTTGATGATGGCAGAATCAAACCCGATATTTTGGCACCTGGTGGTTATGTGCGCTCATGTCGTGCCCAAGAGGCCGCAGATACAGGTGGTTCCAGTTGGTCTAGTACATGGTATCTAGAATATACCGGAACCTCAATGGCTACACCAAATGCTGCTGGGGCGGCAGCCATGATTAGAGAATATTTGGAAGAGATTGCCCTTCGACAATCACCTCAAGGAGCCCTTGTCAAAGCCCTTTTGATACTAGGAGCGGAGGATATCGGTGCTAGAGATATCCCAAATAATGACGAGGGCTGGGGCCGAGTAAACTTACGCAATTCGCTTGCACCTCCTGACGGACAAGGCGTTTGGGTCGATGATAGGTCGCTACTCTCAGCAACAGGTAATTCCAAATCATACACCTTTGATATCGATTCAGCTGGTGACCAATTCAAAGCAGTGCTTGCTTGGTCAGATGAATATGCATCAACGTGGTCAAGCACCCAATTGGTAACTAATTTAAATTTAGAAATTACTGACCCGAATGGGTTAATCTATCTAGGCAATGATTTTGCTAATGGTCGCTCAACAACTGGAGGCAGTGCAGATTCTTTGAACAATGTAGAGGTAGTTTTGATAGATTCAGCAATTATTGGGACATGGACTGTAAAGGTGATTGATGGCAATCATGGTGGTAGTAGGTCACAACCATTTTCGCTGGCAGTTATGGGTCATGGCATCAATGACCTCAAACCAGACTTAGTGATGATTGAATCTGGATATAGTATAGATATTGCTATCCCTAGCGTGGGGCAGCAAACAGAATTAATTTGTTTGCTAGAAAATACCGGTAATATACGTTCAGACCCTTTTGATGTTACGCTCGAGGTCAACGGTGTGGAACTAAACTCACAATCAATGGAACTCAGCGGCGGAGCAGACCGTGAATTAGTATGGTCATGGACACCGCAAACCGCTGGCGAGAACACAGTGTCCTTCATTATCGATAAAGACCAACTAGTTGTTGAAACTCTCGAAAATAACAATCGTCTTGACATAATTGTAAATGTTTCTGAACCGGGAGTTGCCATCACTTCCTTACAACAAACCTCTGTTTTACAAGACGCCAAACAGACTTCAACTACTTGGCAGATTAGTTTACAAAATACTGGTTTATTGCCAACCAATGCCTCTATTGCCTATTCAACCATTTTATCAGTAAATAATGGCAGTGTAATGGATTGGTATGTTGGGCTTTCGGGAAGTGATTATTCGCTTGAGGGTAGGGAGTCAACAGACCTAACGGTAACTGCGCTACATCAAGAGTCTCCATTGCCGGGAATATATCAGATTAATCTAATCGGGCAAGACCTTGATAATAGTATATCTGAGCAATATTACGTTGAATTATCCGTAGGTGAAATACCTGATATTGAGATAGTTACAGATTACGACATTGTTCCTGTCCACCCAATAGAGCCAACTTCGGTACCAATTTATTTGTTTAACACCGGCAATGCAGAGATTGCTTACGATCTTCAAGTCCAATCACCTAACGGCTGGGATGCCAATTTTATTCAAGATTTTACACCTAGCCAATTTGCCACTTCACCACTTGTCGAGGCTAACGGTTTTGCCACCTTGGACATGATAATTGAACCTCCATCTGTGGTGCCAAATTCTGGCTATCAAACATTGGTTACTTTAAGCGTCACTTCTAAAACAACTCCAGCAGTAAACTGGTTAATTGAAGTGCCTATTGAGGTTGAGGCAGTTAAATCTGTACAAGTTAGAAGCGATACTTCGGTGGTTAATCTTCAGCCTGATTCTCAATTAGTCATGGTTTTTACCATCGAAAACAAGGGTAATTTACCAGTCGAATTATCACCAACATTTATTCTTCCTCGAGGTATACAAGTGATTAGTTCAACAGGTGTCATAGATTTAGCAGTGGGTGAATCAGAAATATATCTCACAACATTGCAATTATCAAGCAGTGCAAAATCAGGAGAAGCGAAAGTACATTTTGACAACGGTTCTGATCGGTTTACTTGGAGCGATTACCTTGAAGTACAAATTTATCCTAAACCAAGTCTATCGTTTGAAAAGGTAATTTATCCTGATGGTCAAGAGTATTCTGCTACATTCTTTGGTTCTGGAACTCACCCTGCTGGAGCGGAATTACAATTTATCTGGACTTTAACCAACGATGCAGATGTTCAATGGCAACCTGTTGTTAGTTCGATTAGCGATTCCAAACTTTCCGTTGCTTGCGGCTCACTTGACACAATAGGTTATCAAGAGTCAACCCAGTTAACCTGTAATGTGTTTACAAGCTCCGAAAGTTTACCATTTAGCGAGCCTAGTTTCATTCTAGAGTTTGCTGGTACTGGGGCTGATTATTCCGAACAATTTTCCCTTTACATAGGTGGCTATGAGGAGGTATCCTGGTCAGAATTATCATCAGATAATTTCACCGAAGGAAAGGCACAGGAAGTCCAAATTTTAGTAACTAATACCGGTACTTTACCGTTTAATTACCTGGCCAGTTTCGACTCAAATAAGGATTGGAAAGTAGATGTTATCGGCGATGGGATAGTCGATCTTGAAGTTGGTGAGTCAAGAACCTTGAAATTCACAGTCAAACCAACAAGTTCCGGGTTGAGTGACCTCACTATCCAATTTACTGGGATAGAAAACTCGGCAGAGAATAACTACGTCTTTACTGCCAATGCACAAGAGAGTCCGTCAGAAAATACCGCACTTGGCATTCCGGCGACTCAAATCGGAATGATTCTCGCGGTAATTTTATTGGTACTAATAATCGGTCTAGTAATTCTTAAACCAACTAATCGGCAACAGGCTGCTCCGCCGATGGTGCCATTTATTCAACCCCAAAGTGCCATAGTCCAACCAAGACCTCCAATGATGAATTTATCAGTTCCACCAGTTCAAACTACAATGCCAAGCCAAGTTGTCACCCCTGCGCCAATCTGTTGGAATTGTCGCAAACCGATTGAGGGGAAGGTCGTTGGTTGTCCCCAATGTGGTGCTAGATATCACGCTGAAAACATCGATGGTTGCGATATTAATTCAGTTGAAAACTGCTTGAGTTGTCAATCACCATCTTCGACTTTTATTAGCGAATAACGGCGAGGGTGAATTATTCCTAAAATCCCACTTTTCAGGGTGGTTTTTCGGCACAATAAAGGATAGGCTTTTGATACTAAGTCGTTCACCGCTAATCATGCTCAACCGAAGGGAAAGTGTGTCTCGTGCTAATCGAGCAGCATTTTTCTTAGTCAGTCTGATGTTAGTATCTTTACTACCTCTGATTGCAACACCCGTTTCAGCAGCACCTAGTATCAGCCTAAATGTCTCTCCTAATTCATTAGAAGTCAATCCAGGTGATTCAGGTGAATATACTGTTAGAGTGACTAATACCGGGAGCGATCCGGTTACGGTAAATCTACAAGCCAGCAATGAACCAGGTGAGGATTGTAATGGTTTTACTTCAACAATCGGTCAAATCACTGGACAAATTGACGCTGGAGCTACCGAAGAGACTACAATGAACGTCACCGTTGCTCAAACAGTAGAAGCAGATACAGCATGTGATACCACTGTAACTGCAAGTATTACTGCGGTAATTGGCGCACCTGCGGCTGAGATACCGGAACCGTCAACAGAAACCGTCACTACTACCACTGGTGATGGTTCAGGTGGAGGGCTTTGGAGTGTTGATTTATACTTTGATGGAGTCAAAGATCGCAATGACAAGACCATTACTTACACCGGCTCTTCATCATTAATTGAATATATGATTACGGTTGAAAATACCGGGCAACAAAATTCGACTACAGTAAACTTGACTCTTGAAGAGCGAGATGATAGTGGCTGCGGCAATACTGGCGATTTAGAAGCAACATTAAGCGATAATACGGTGACTTTAGATGCCGAAGACGAGGATGATGATGATGCAAACAAACAAGTTGTATATGTCGAAGTTGAAGTTCCAGATGGCCAGGAGGCTGATGATTACTGTTGGGAGGTGACCGGTACTGTAACCACGCCAAACCCTACTGAAGAAGTGACTGATACGGTCAATTTAGAACTTGAGGTGCCAGTTCTCAAAGAATGTTCAATGTCGTTATCTAAAACCACATTAAACCTTAACCCAAACCAAGAAGGGAGTTTTTCAGCAACTCTAACCAACGATGGAAATAGTGACTGGTCAGTTACTATGACTAGATCTGGTGAGCGCGCTAGTTGGGTTACATTTGACGGTCCATCAAGTGGTGTCTTGCCATACGGTGATGGTAGTGGAACCAAAGCATTTGACTTCAAAGTCACACCAGATGACTCCGAGAATGCCGGTTCTTCAAATTCAATAACAATTCAAGCCAAAGACGGAAATACAGTGAAATGCAGTAAAGTCATCTCAATAGTACTTGGTCAATCATTTGGCGCGCAACTCAGTTTAACAACTCAGTCACTGGGCCCAATTGAGCCAGGTGAAAATCGCACCTCTTCGGTCACAGTCACCAATACTGGAAACGGGCAAGATAACTTGAGAATCTCTGTATCTTCTGCTCCATCTGGATGGGGTGTTCAATTAGAACAGTCTACTGTGACAGTTAACAGTCGTCACGGTGCTGGTAAATCAGTCATTGTCCAATACTCAGTTTCAGTGCCACTTAATGCATTGGCTACCGAAAGTATAGAATTGACCTTTTCAGTTTTACCTGCTGGTGGGGGTGCGGCTTACCAAAGTAAAATTCTGACAGTAACGGTAAGCGAAACTCACGGGATGTCCTCAAGTTCAGTAATCCCCTCAGATAGTAACGGATATATTTCACAAACTGGCGATTATAATGATGTCTTAGTATTTCCAATTGAAATTGAAAATCTTGGTAATAATGATGATGTTTTTAGATTTTACACTAAACAACAACGCCCATCATCCGGATCAAACTGGGATATTTCTTTCACCGATTTAGTCGGTGATACCAAGAGTGAATTCAATGTCCCTGCAAGACAAAGCTTAGTAATCAATGTCAACGTTCTTGTTCCTAATGTTGGTAACTATAACAACAACGACATAATCATCGAGATAACTAACTTAGAACATTCAACCAATGATGACGATGATGGCGACGGCCTGC
This sequence comes from Candidatus Poseidoniaceae archaeon, assembly GCA_029250385.1. Lineage (GTDB taxonomy): Archaea > Thermoplasmatota > Poseidoniia > Poseidoniales > Poseidoniaceae > MGIIa-L1. Next base: position 9,501 of record JAQXFJ010000014.1, read on the forward strand.
CAGATAACAAGGCACAATTCACTATTAGGGCAATTAAAAACAATATCACCTATTCTATGGAAACTAGATTTGGCGATGGAGATTACAACTCAGTGACTATTGACAATAAAGCTGCCTCGGTAATTTTAGCCCCAGAAGGCACTATGACCTTTGAATTCTGGATTGAGAACGTCGGTACTCCTCAAGTAGGCCCTTCGGGTCTGTTGAGAACAGATTTAGCAGTAATTGACATCAATGGACTTGAAGGAATTGCGACAAGACAGATATTTGTTGATGGTGAACTATATGATGGCAGTGTGCCAATAACTACTAAGTATGCGATATTTAATTTGACTTCGCAAACCTATGTATTAAATGAAAACGGGCAACCATTCTTGGCTGAATCAGAGTTAGGAGCTAATTCAATTATGCTCAGCAATAATATCAGTTCTTTTGGTAATGAAGTAAGGAAGTTCAAACAAAAAGTCATGGTAATTGTTGAGGTAAGTCCAAGTGCCCAAACAGGTGATGTTGGAATACTAGAAGTGGTCGTATTCAGCCAAGAAAATGCTGCCGACAGGACTTCTGGCAGACTTGTGTTAAATTTGGAAGTTCAAACTATCTATGACATTCAATTTGATGACAGCGTGAAACTTTACTATGAATTGGAATACCCGGACCGGAAAGAGATACCAGTTTCTATCGTTAACGATGGTAATACTCGTACCCAATTCATAATTTATACACCAGAGAGTTTCAGAGGCTGGTCAGTTGAACTTGACAGAGCAGACTCCAGTTGTTCAACTATTTCTGAAGGGCTGAAGTGTTGGGCAGATGTCGATGAAGTAATCGAAATCACTGCCCTTGTAAGGCCATCATATGATATGGAAATAAAAGATAACTACACATTTACGCTATCTGTCGAGCCTGTGGAAATTGGTGTTGTTGGGCGTGAAAATATCGAAATTTCAGTACTTGGTGAACCTGATGATGGCCCCCTCGGGCTTGGTCTTTCTCAGGGGCAAATAGAAAGCGGAGTTTACCTTATCATAGCAGTATTGTTTGCTGGAGTAATGTATCGTGCTGGAAAGCCGACAATCGATCAAATGGTTCAATCTGGTAGGAACAAAAATCGTGCCAAGTATGCCGAGAAACTAATTGCGTCCAGGGAGCAAGGGTTTAGTTCAAGTAGTGTATTTACCGTCAATCCGGTACCTTACCGTTCAGCAAAATTAGAGTGGTTTTTGTTGGTGCCAATCACCCTTGGTTTGTACGGACTTTGGATAAATTATCGCATAGCAAGTGAAATGAAAAAGCACGCAGATATTGGTCCTGGCGGCGTAAAACATCTAATATTCACAATAATTCCGTTGTTGAATATCTACCGAATGTTCAAATTTGTTGGCGAAATTAGGCAATTAGAAGAGCAAACAAAACATTCGACAAAAATCTCAACATCTTCGCCAATAATTTGGTTACTACTAGGGCTTTTCTTATTCCCAATATTGGCCGTTGGGGCGTTTATAGTTGGCTTATTAGCGTTGATTCCAGTCTTCTTGCTCCTGGGTAACTTAGCAGCTCAAATATTGGCTTATGTCATGTACTATGCAATCTTCTGGTGTCTTGCGGCATATCCGTTCTACAAGATTTGGAAAATGATGCAAGAATCGCTTAATACTTCATGGGCAATATGGTTTGGCAAAGTTTGAGTTAAATCAGTCCTCAAGCACATGTTTTCCTCATTTGCCATCGCATCAAAACGCGTCAAACATTTGGGAACCCTTATTGAGGGGTAATTATTGGAATGCTTGCTAAGCGTATGCTTTGCACTGGGTGAGCGAATGTCCGGACTAGAATCAGTGCCAAGTGCGTACCTTTCTATCGGCTTCTTGACAGTTGTCGGAATACTAATGCCGCTGACCAATTTCCTCATCACTTGGGTAGTTCGTCCAAGAGTAGACCCGGCTCGCCCTCACATTACCAAATCATACCTACTGGAAGGCTATGAAAGAGATCATAGTTTGTATCCAAGAAGGCTAACTACGTTTGAGTGTGGTAGTGAACCTGTTGGCGATGCTATGATTCAATTCCATTTCCAATATTACTGGTATGCCATCATATTCCTCGTTTTTGATGTAGCTTTCATGTTCCTAGTTTTGGGCGGAATAGTTGCTTCAGATGCAACAGCACAAGATTTAGCAGACAGTGCTAGAGACGGCGCAGTAGACAGAGCAAAAGATGCGTTAGTGGTACTTTCAACCTACTTCGCAATCATGTCACTTGGCGTTTGGTACGTCTTTAGAAAAAGAGGTAGAATTTACATCTGAGGTGAAATTATGGCAGATACAGGGGAAAATTTTGCAGCATTTAACAGCCGGGCGTTGGTAGAAATGGTCGGTGGAGTTACCGATGAAGCGCTAAAGGTCACTAAAATTAAACAATTCTTGAGCGTTCTAGCAGGCCGATTTTTCAACTGGGCTGGTAGAAAATCATTGTTCACTCTTCACTTGGGGATCAAATGCTGCGCTATTGAAATGGCTGCTGCAGCAACGCCGAGATTCGACGGAGACCGATTTGGCGTACTATTCCGTTCATCTCCAAGACAGTCAGATGTGTTATTGGTTAACGGTCCAATCTCAAAGAAATTCGCTGACAAGATTGTCAGGCTGTGGGAGCAAATGCCAGAGCCAAAATATTGCATAGCCATGGGCGAATGTGCTATCTCGGGCGGACCATATTTCCAGTCTTACAACATCTTAGAAGGCGTTGACACTGTCATCCCGGTTGACGTTTACATCCCAGGATGCCCTCCTAGGCCTGAAGCACTGATTGACGGATTTGGCCTACTGCGCGAGAAAATAATTAGAATTGGCGGAGCGCCAAGTTCCGGCCGAGATTCTGAGAAGCCAATTATTGTGGGTGATGAGTGATGGGAATGAAAATTACTCTTGAGCAAAATGCGGCAGCAGTAACTGAATGCGCAGATGCGATTAACGACAAATTCAGTGGCTCAGGCATCAGTGCAGACATCGTTCAGCATTCCAACGCCAAGAAATATTCCTTTGTGAGAGTCGTTACCCCGGCGCAACATTGGCAGGCACTGGCCAAGTGCATGAAGTTCGACATGGGAGTAAACTATTGCTCAATGATTACCGGTACACATTACCCAGAAGGACCAGATGAACGAGGATGGGGGTTGGCATACCATCTTCTTAGACAGCCAATCACCAATCAATTGCCCGATACTAGCACAGTTTACGTCGCTGAGAAGATGCTTGGTTCACAAATCCCGGTTGAATTTGAAGTGTTAATCAATTTACCAAATAACGACGCACCATCAGTTCCAACCGTACAACACATATGGGTAGGGGCTGATTGGAATGAAAAAGAGACATGGGATTTGGTCGGAATTCAGTTTGAAGGCCATGAAAACATGTTTAGAGTGCTCAATCCGCTTGACAGTCCAGATGGATTCCATCCATTACAAAAGCAACACAAGATTCGATATCATGATTATAATGAGATGTATGACGATGCCCAAGGGTTCGTTAGAAAACCGGCAGATGAGGGCCGGATAAAGTGAGGTGAGATCATGGCACAAATGTGGATTACAATGGGGCCCCAACATCCAATGACGCACGGATTGTGGACGCTAAGAGTAAAAGTCGATGGTGAAACAGTAATCGATACAGAAGCAGAATTGGGCTACATCCACCGTGGTGTAGAAAAAATCTGTGAAGCTAGAGATTTCACACAAGTTACGCCGTATTGTGACAGATTATGCTATGTTAGCGCTATGACTTGGGCTAATTCCTACATTTACGCAGCAGAGGATTTGCTTGAGGCAGACGTCCCTGAAAGAGCGGAATATATTCGGTTAATTTCTGCAGAATTACAACGATTAGCTAGCCACCTGATGTGGCTTGGCGCATTTGGTCCGGACATAGGAAATCTTACTTTGATGACTTGGTGTATGAGAGACAGAGAAATGTTCCTTGATTTGTTACAGGAACTAGGTGGCTCTCGGATGCATTACAATTATCCTCGTATCGGCGGAGTAAAGCGAGATATTCCAATTGGCTTTGCTGATAGAATGATTGCCAAAGTCAAATTATTTGAAAAGAGAATCGAAGAATATGAAATGATGCTGGATGAATCAACAATCTGGTTGGTTCGGCTTCAAGGTGTTGGATATTGTAACGCTGAAGAAATGGTCGAAGCAGGCGTATCTGGGCCGAATGTCAGGGCTGCTGGTGTCAACTATGACGTGCGCTGGGCTCACCCATATTCAGTGTATGATGAAGTTGATTGGGAGCCAGCGGTTGAGAAACCGACTTCAGTCAAAGGTGCAGATTGCTACGACCGTTACCGTGTTCGAATTGAGGAAATGCGCCAATCTTGTCGAATGGTACTTGATGCTATCGAAAAAATACCGGGCGGTAAAAACACCAACTACGCTAGTGGAGATGAAATGATTTACACAAAAGCTCCAACTCGAGCGCCTGAAGGTGCAACCGGGTTTAGTAACTACGAGTGTACCAGGGGTGCCTCACAATTTTACATCGAAGGTGGTGGTGAAGGTAGAGGCAAAAAGCCTTACAGGCTATCAATCCGTTCGCCAATGTTCATCACAATTCCATTTGTTGCTAAGACAATGATTGGATACAAAGTTGCTGATATCCCAGCAATTATGGGAAGTTTCGACCCGTGTATTGGGGAAACAGATCGTTGAGGTGAGATTATGGATGACAAATACGACCTAAGGGGACTATTATTCTCAACCTTCGAAGATTTAATTCCAAAAGTTCTAGAAGGAACTCCTCTAGAAGATAGCTCGGCACAAATTGCCTTCGGACTCGCAACTTTTGCAGTGGTAAACATTGTGTTTTTGATGCTATTCTTTTCCCAATTCGCCATCTTGTGGATTGAGCGTAAAGCAGTTGCTAGAATGAACGATAGACGTGGTGCAACAACCGCATTGCGTTCCTTGTGGGTTGGTGAAAATGGTGTTACTGCAGGCGAATGGTGGAATATGCTGCCGTTTGGATTAGGTAAACCCATAGGCGGTCTAAACAAATGGCTAAACAAAAAATTTGGCAACCGGGATGAAAAGTTCGCAACAGTCGACAGAGTAAACAATCGGTCGTGGATGGGTTATTCGATATTCCCGGGCTTCTTCCAAAATGTCGCTGATGGTATGAAATTTTTAGTCAAGGAGCATATGGTGCCCCAACGAGCCGACAAACTGATTTTTGAAGTGGCACCATTCCTCATCGTATCTTCAACATTACTCATTTTGGGAATAATTCCGTTGTCAAGTGGTATGTATGCAACTAACCCCGAACTTTCCATTCTTTACGCAATCGCAATCTTTGGAATTGCCCCAATTGGTGTCTTTTTCGCTGGCTGGTCTTCCAACAATAAATACACTCTAATTGGCGGAATTAGGTCAGCAGCACAACTAACCGCATACGAAATTCCATTGTTGTTGACGCTCTTATCAGTCGCCGTATTATCAGGCACATTCAACATAATTGAAAGCGTCCATTTCCAACATTCAGCTGGTGCCTGGAATTTATTCCTGATGCCGCTTGGAGCCGGACTTTTCCTCTTGACTATGATTGCTGAAGTGGAAAGAGTACCGTTTGATATGCCCGAGGCTGAAGCAGAATTAGTTGAAGGCTGGTGGACTGAATATGGTGGCATGAGATTTGGTATGCTATTTATGGCAGAATACATCAGAACCTATGCTGCCTGTTTCTTATTCACTCACTTCTTCTTGGGTGGATGGCACTTGCCATTCCAAGGATTGATTGGCCAAATCCCGCTTCTAGGTGATGCTTACTTATTGATTCCAGGCGCGATAGTTGTGCTGATTAAAGCTTGGCTGGTATTCTTGCTAGTATTCGTTTGGGCTAGATTTTCACTTGCGAGGATTAGAACCGATCAAATCTTAGAATTCGGTTGGCGAATTCTATTGCCTTTGGCAGTATTACAAGTGGTGCTGGCTGGTATTTACCGCCTCTACTTATTCGACCCTACTGAGATGAAAGATACAGCTGCTGGTGGCTGGGCATGGGACGCCTTTGGAGTTCCAATGCTAGTTCCAATCTTGACCACGATTGCGTGGTTGGGAATCTTTGTCCTATTCCTCAATGACGAGGATAAGAGTGGAAATACTGAACGTATGTTCCACGTGTACACAGAAAAGCCTGCGGGAACTTATGTCCCGGGGCAGGAGTGAGGTGAAAATATGCCAATGCACCCCCATGCAAAACCGAATTTTAGAAACCTATTTTGGTACCCGTTTAAGATAACGCTCATTACCGCCCTTAGAACCTTCCCGATTTTCGGAAAGTTGTTTGGCAAGCGTCTAGCAATGGGCTATCACAACACGACTCACCCGGAATTCCTTGACGACGGAGCAAAAGCCCGCGCCGACAAAAGCAGTCAATACAATGACATAACACAACAACAATTTGCTCCTGACCGTGTCACATCAGACTTATTCCCAACTTTGTGGAAACCTCAGACTGTTCAATATCCCTATGAGCGATTAGAGGATATGGAGCCTTGGCTGTTCGTTCCAGGCAATTACAACGGTAGAATCGGAGTCATTTGGGAGACCTGTACTGCCTGTAAGTTATGTGTTACAGCTTGTCCAAACGATTGTCTGCATATGACTACCGAGCTGCGAGTAGACGTATTAGACGGTGCTGATGGGGAACACGAAGGATTCGGCGCAGAATTAGAGGTCGGTGGCTACGCTGCTCAATTAATCCCCGAAATAGCAGAATCATCTGACGATTTTAATCACGTTACAGCACACGCTGACACTCCTGACCAATGGAGATTTGCTGAGGTGCTTGACCTGTCAGGTAGTACAGCAATGGTTCGATGGAATGATTCAGGCATGGAACAAGAGGTTGAACAAACTGAATTATTTGTGGCTGATGACCAGATAGTGTCCGGTAGAATCGACTTAGGCCGTTGTATGTTCTGTGGATTATGCATGGAGGCATGCGGTTTCACTTCATTCTTCATGACCAATGAATACGACGGAATGTCTGGTTTTACTCGTCAAGATCTGTGGTTTGATGCAAGTAGAACTAGAGTATTGCCTTCAGTTCACCAAGAAGCAGTTGATGCAGAACTAGCCAAGCGCGCTAATAAAGAGAAAGATAAGCGTGCCAAAAAGGCTGCTAAGGCTGCCAAGGCTGCTGCTGAGGAAGGTGCTTGAGATGGATGTAGCAGGTATTGTCGAAGCAGGAGTATTTTTCCTATTTGCCACCATTACTATTGGTGGCGCACTGGGACTAATACTTGCTCAAAGAGTGGCGCACTCGATGTTGTCACTCATTTTCTGCTTCATGGCAGTATCTGGTATTTTCATTCTTTTGGGTGCCGAGTTTTTAGCAGCCATACAAATTTTAGTTTATCTTGCCAGCGTTGGTTTAGTAGTACTGTTCGGTATAATGCTGACTAGAAGGCAAATATTGGAGGAGGATTTTGAATGAAGTTCGTATCCCTAGTTACCAGGATTGGCTTACTTGCACTGGCGATGATTTTGATTTCCGTGCTCAGCGCAGATGAAGTGTGGGCAAACTCTAGTGAAGACCAACCAACTACTAACGGACTTGCCGACTCACTACTCAATGATTGGGCTTTGCCGTTACTCATTGTAGGGGTACTAATGGCAGCTTCAATGATTGGTGCTGCCTATCTGATTCGCGATGAAAGAAGGGAAAACCTGCTTTGGGAATTTGGCGGTGAAGAGGAATGATAGATCCAGCATGGGTTTCAGCCCTTTCAGCCATATTGTTCATCATCGGACTTGGTGGAGCTTTCACTAGAAAGAATGCCATCATTGTCTTGATGTGTATCGAACTAATGCTCAATGCTGCTAATATGCAATTTGCCGCAGCAGCAGTGCACCACGGCGACCCAACTGGTTGGGTTTACACAATCTTTGCAATTGCCATAGCGGCGAGTGAAGTGGCAATTGGATTAGCCATTTTCCTTGCCATGTATGGTAAACACGAAACGATATCATTAGACGATGTAGACGTCTTGAGGAACTGAGGTGAGATGGTGGCAGGTACAGGCACAGACACAATCATCGATAGCGAATTAATGCAATTTGCACCGCTGATTATTCTTCTCCCAATGTTAGCATTCCCGGTGATTTTATTCCTTGGGCGGGTGTTCAACAGGAACCCATTCTGGAAAGACACAATGAAAGAGGGAGGCATAATTGCTTTGGTGGTTATGGCATCTAGTTTATTCATCTCTTTATTGTTGATTAAAGATCATCTTGGTGGATTTGCCAGTATGAAAGATTCTGTAGATTTCCTGTGGCTAAATTCCAGTGTATATGAGAGTGGTAATTTAACATCAATTTCCTTTGGTTTTGGAATTTATATCGACCACATCACTGTCATGCTGCTATTTGTGGCATCATTCCTGTGTCTGTTAATTAATATCTTCAGCATTGGTTACATGAATACCGATCCGATCAATGATAACCGAAATCATCGTTTTTACGCAGAGTTTGTACTATTCTGTTCTGGTATGCTTGGAATGGTACTAGCAGATTCCTTCCTCTGGTTGTTTATTTTCTGGGAAATCATGGGTCTTTGTTCTTACCTACTGATTGGTTTCTATTACGAAAAGCCGAGCGCAGCATATGCGGCAAAGAAAGCGTTCCTGACCACTCGTATTGGGGATGTATTCCTGATAATTGGCCTAGTCATGATGTGGGATATGTTCGGTTCACTCGACTATGATGTGATTTTCAGCGCAGTTGAAGATGAGACATTCATGGCTGGAATTTCTTCGAGTACTTTGCAATGGGCACTTGGTTTGATGTTTATTGGTGCGGTAGGTAAATCTGCTCAATTCCCATTACACGTATGGTTACCTGATGCTATGGAAGGACCAACTCCAGTTTCAGCACTAATTCACGCAGCAACAATGGTCAATGCCGGTCTTTACTTGG
>JAQXFJ010000039.1 GCA_029250385.1 Candidatus Poseidoniaceae archaeon
GATAGGAGAGGTGTGCATCTATTTCTTCATGATGTAGATGATCTAATTCCGATTGAGATACTGTTGGATCGTCCATGGCTTCGTAATAGGTGTTTTTTGCATCATCGTACGCATCGTGCTTGATACTACCGACACCTAGCCCTAAAGCAGCAAAAGCGATTATCCCAATGGTTACTATTGCTCCAGCCATTAGGATTGCTCTGCCCCAAATGGAGTTTTCAACATGGTTGCCATGGCCGCTCATTCTTCAGCCCCCTTTGGTTTAGCAGTCCACAGTGTTTCCGCCACTGTTTTCTTGTCTGAATGGTCGTGATGGCCGTACAGTTCATTCATGTCCCCTTGAGTAGGAATATCATGGAATGATGGTGTTGGAGGTGGTGAGGAAGTAGACCATTCTAGTGACCAGCCGCCCCACGGGTCTTTACCAACAGGCTCTCCATTGCGACGAGAACTGAAGATATTCCAAACTAGTAGCAATTGACTTAGTCCAAATATGAAGGCAAATATACTGACTGCTAGGTTGTACTCAGCAAATCCAGTTTCTTCAAGATATGAATGCGTTCTTCTTGGCATGCCGTTAATTCCTAGTTGATGCATTGGCCAGAACGCGGCATTGTAGGAAGAGAATCCAATCAAGAAGTGCCATAGGCCAAGCTTCTCATTGAGTTTACGTCCAGTAACCTTTGGGTACCAGTAGTAAACACCAGACAGAATACCAAAGACAGTTCCACCGATGAACACGTAGTGGAAGTGAGCGACTACGAAGTAGGAGTCGTGGAAGTGTACGTCTAATCCAGCGACTGGGAAGAACATTCCTGAAATACCTCCAAGAGTAAATGTTACCAAGAAACCTAGAGACCACAAGGTATGAGTTTTCATAACTAGGCTGCCACCCCAAATGGTAGCCAGCCAATTGAATATTTTCGCCCCCGTTGGTATCGCAACCGCCATGGTGGTAATCATGAACGCAGCTCGCCAAAATGCATCCATTCCAGAGGTCAACATGTGGTGTCCCCAAACAATAAATCCGACGACCCCAATACCGGCCATGGCAAATACCATCGATTTGTAGCCAAAGATAGACCTTCTAGCACTTGTCGCAAGAACTTCTGATACAATTCCGAAGGCCGGGATAATGACCACGTATACTTCTGGATGGCCAAAGAACCAGAACAAATGCTGGAACAGTAAACTGTCGCCACCACTGGTAAAGAATACCGTGCCGATTGTGTGATCAAATAGTAAGAATACTAGACCAATAACTAGTGCTGGTAGTGACATGTACAGCATGAATACACTGACGAATACTGACCAAGTGAATAGTGGCATCTTCATCCAAGTAACACCCGGGGCGCGCATAGTGAATACGGTGGTGATGAAATTCACACCTCCGAGTGTGGATGAAGCCCCAAGCATGAGCATTCCTGACAGGAACGCTGTGGTTCCTAAGTTAGAACCATACTGCGAGAGTCCTTCGCCCAGATTGGCTTCAGTCAGTGACGAATAAGGCGGGTACATAACCCAAGTAATGTCTGCTGCTTCGCCAGACCAGATTCCTGTGTAAATTAGTGGACTGGAAAATACTAGTAGCCATAGACCCATAGCATTGATTCTGGGGAAGGCTAAGTCCTTAGCACCAATTTGTAACGGCAAAACATAGTTCATGAAACCTGCAATCATCGGCATAGCCGCCAAGAAAATCATGGTAGTACCGTGAAGAGTGAAGAATGAGTTGTACTCTGTTTCAGTTAGGAAAGTGTTCTCTGGCACTGCAAGTTGTATCCTGAACAACAGAGCGAGGAAACCACCAACAAGGAAGAAGAAAAATCCGTACAAGAAATACATGATACCGACTTCTTTGTGGTCAGTAGTTGTGAGCCAAGGCTTCATGTAAGCCCAGAAGTTGTAAATTCCGAAGGTCTCAGGTGACCTTGAGTAGTAAACCCACATTACTCCTAGGAGAATCAAACCAAGGGCTAAACCAACCGCAGTGAGTAACAGCACTAATGCTCTTACACTTGGAGCCATTTCACCTGCATTGATTCCGGCAATAGTTGCCTCATAGGAGTTCCACATGTCACCGTTAAAGCCGTCACCACCGTTGACTGCGTTACCGTAAATAGTGAATTCAACAAACTGACTATCATCAGCAGGGGCGGTCCATTCAAAATCCCAAGTACGAAGGGCGTTTCCTTCTGTAGTATGGGTCAATCCGCCATCCATTTCATGACTCAAGGTTGGGTCTACCGATGCAACAGCTCCTTTGGACGCCAGGATTCTAAATCCACCTGCGCGACCGTTCCATGGATCTGCACCCTCGGTGCTTCCATCATTGTACAATGCCATTACGTCATTTGTTACTGTAACGGTAAACGTGTAGGTTTCACTAGCGTTATAATTTTCAGGCAGGCCGGTAACTGATACTACAGTATCGGATGATGGGCCTCCGTGGCAAGAACAACCATTATCACCTGCTGAGCCAATACCTGAAGGTGCAGCGTCAAATTGCGGCACCATGACTAAGGAGATTAGCACTATTGATAGGAGGGCAACGGTTCTAGTGCGCATTAGTTAGAGCCCCCTACTTTCTGGACGCCGGTATCGACGTCACAGAAATCTAGCCCATTTTGAATAGGAGCGACAACATCGACATTGCCAATCATCTTTGAATGGTCAAGACCACAATATTCTGCACAGCGAATGTTGAATGTGCCTGGATCATCAGGCCAAAACCACATCATTGTACCACCTTCAAGACCTGGTACAAGGTCTTCTTTAACACCCCATTCAGGGAGCCAAAAGGAGTGTTGAACTCCCCAATAAGTACTGTTTAACTCACTGTAATCTGAAGTGTATGAAAACAGGTTCAACACTACTTTTTCATCACATGGAACAATCAAATGATCTCCTGCTGCTGTTGATAATTTATGGTTGATAGGGATGTGACCCCAAGAGTGCAATTCATTGTCTTCAGCGTCTAGTATCATGACTGAAGCAGCAACGAAGCGATTGAACGCTGCGTCAATTTGCGTCGAGCCCCCCGCAGTGAAGAGTTCATAGTTAGTGGCAGAACCGTCTATGACAACAGTCATATTGACGGCATCAGGGCTACCTGAGTGCTGCACTGTTAGGTTATTTCCCCAATTGACATCAATTCCAGTGACTCTTACGTCATCTTGCCAAGTTAATTCTTCTTTGTAGTTGAATTCCCAAAACCATTGCTGCCCTATTATTTCCATATCAAAGGCTTCTTCTTCGTCAGGTATGACCCAAACAGCTGTATTGGACGCTAGGGCAAGAACTACTAGCCATACAACGATAATTGTTGGAACTACGTAAAATAAAACTTCGATTTTGGTATTGTGCCGGTCGACTGGGAAAGAACCTACTACAATATGATCGATTTCTGATGTGTCCGGGACAATGCTGGCGCGGTATCTAATCATTGCATAGAGCAGCCATGCGAACGTGAAAATCCCAACGATGATGCCCCAAAAAAGAAACTTTTCGTAAAGTACTGAAAAAACGGTATCCTCTGCCACCATTAGAATCACCCTGTTTGACCGCCCGAGTAGTAGCCCTTAAGGATTTGTCGAAAATTGGGACTGGCTGATTGTTTTACAACACCCTCGGGTGCTTAGCAGTAGTGCATTTACAACCATAGTATATGAATCTTAGTTTTTCATTTGAAAATCCCTGCGACAGCGAAAATTACGACACTTTATTGACTTGATTATTCTGAGAGTAACTGTGAGTTTTTTGGATGTGACGAAATGTTTCCAAATGACCCTCACTGGCCAAGCTATTTTGAACGTCAATGTTCATCCTGCTGCAAAGCGTGAAGGCATAATTGGATACAATGAATGGAAAGGCGAATTGAAAATAGCAGTCAAAGCAATTGCCGAGGGCGGCAAAGCAAATAAAGCGCTAATTCATGTGATTTCAGAATCGTTTAATCTCCCCAAAGATGCAATAGAAATTATCTCCGGGTTGACATCCAAGAGCAAAAAGGTAAAACTTTCCACCACTGACATAGCGCTAATCAAGAGCATAATAGAACGGAAGTTGATGTGATAACATGGCAAGTTCGAATCGTAGTGATGGGACTGGCCTAGGCAACTATCAACTTCGTTTTACTAACGCAGGACAAACATTGGGCGAGGCAAGGCGGCGTAATCGTCTACACAATTGGCCGATTGTTGTTGAAGGACCAAGAGATAAAAGAGCGCTTGAATCATTAGAATTTGTTGGCCCGATTGAGGTCCTAAATAGAGGATGGAATCTCGAAAGAGTTGTTGCACACCTGTACGAAAAGTATGGCACTAGGAATAATTCTGCTGGTGGCTCATCGGTATGTTTACTGATGGACTGGGACCGAACTGGGGGCAGATTACAACGGAAACTTGCAAGGTTACTCGAGGGGTTTGATATGCTGGTTGATCAAGACACGAGAGTCGTTTTACAAAAGAATCTAAAACCTGAAACTAGAGTTCTAGAATCGCTTCACGGTTTGGCAGACAGATTGCGACAATTCATCGACCAAGAGGACCCTTTGTAAACATACAGTGGTTTATAACCCTCAATTTCAGCCCAAAGCCATGAACAAAAAAGTAACACTACTCATTGCCTTGATCTTTGTCTTGCAAGCAACCCAATTTGCTCAAGCAGACGATCATGAAGAAAATCAAACAATCGTCGATGTAGCATCAAGCACTGGATCCCACGACAGCCTAGTTGCAGCACTAAATCACGTTGGATTGGCTGACACACTTGCCGGAGATGGGCCATTCACCGTCTTTGCTCCAACTGACCAAGCATTTACCGATGCTGGGATAAATCTAGACGACTTCGACACCGAAGAAGAAAATAACACCCTTTCAGACATATTACTCTACCACGTGATTTCTGGCGCTGCTGTTGATGCAGCAAACGTAACTGATGGAATGACAGCAGAAGCTGCAAATGGTGATACATTATCATTCACCGTTACCAACGATTCAGTCATAGTCGCAGACGCCACCGTTACCAGTGCTGACGTAGAAGC
>JAQXFJ010000045.1 GCA_029250385.1 Candidatus Poseidoniaceae archaeon
AGAGAAGGGGCTTACTCAGAAATCTCCACTATGGTCAAGGGTTTGCAAGAGCAGACTACCAATCTACGTGATACAAACATCAAGTTGTCTACCGCATTACGCGGCTCAGTCAAGGCTCGCGGTGATTGGGGGCAAGTTGCCTTGAAGAATATCGCTGAAGCGGCTGGAATGCTGGAACACTGTGATTTCGATGTCGAATATACTTTGAAATCCGGCGCAGGTGGTGCACGAGTAGATTTACTTGCTAAGATTCCTGACGGGGGTAGTGTTCCTGTTGACTCAAAGGTTCCTCTTGCTGCATATTGGGACGGCCTTGATATTGAAGACCCTGATGTTAGAACCGATAAAATGAAAGAACACGCAAAAAATGTCAAAAAGCATATTGACGATTTAGCAAGTCGAAATTATCCAAGTTTAATTGGCGGTTCAGATTTCACAGTAATGTTTATTCCTGCTGAACCAATTCTTTCTGCCGCCTTTGAATATGAGCCTTCACTGCAAGAATACGGCTTCAACAAACATGTTTTGATTGTCACGCCAGTGACTTTACTTGCTTTGCTTAGAACTGTGAGCCTTTACTGGCAACAGCAATCTATGGCCGATAACGCTAAAGAAATTCATACACAAGCTCGAGAATTCTATGACCGAGTTGCTAAATTCAGCACTGATCTAGCTAAGATGGGTCGAGGCATCAATACTGCAGTGGGCGCCTACAATGACGCTGTTGCTTCATATGATGCGCGAATAATACCATCTGGAAAAAAATTAGAATCTTTGAAAGTAACCGAGGGGGCTCAGCGCAAAGTCGAGGAAATTCCGCAAGTTGATACTGCAGTAAAGAACATCAAGCATTTGACAAATAAAGGCGACTAAACCCAAACGTCGTTAGATGCGGTTAATTCGCCTTCTGCTTCACCAGTATTGACTACCCCTTTAGGCTCAACTAAGAGAATCTTACATTCCTCATCTGAGTATGGTTTGTGCTGCAGGCCTTTAGGGACAACATACATTTCTCCAGCATTGACCTCAATAGTTTGTTCAGCAAGTTCAATTTTTAAACAGCCCTCAATGACAATGAATACTTCATCAGTATCACTATGGTTGTGCCAGACAAATTCACCTTTTACCTTCACTAACTTGAACTGATAATCATTCATTTCAGCGATTACTTTTGGTGTCCAATGTTCACTAAATTTGGCAAACTTATCTTGGAAGTTTATCTTGGGCATGCTAATGCTAGGTTGATTTACTTTGAATAGATTTTTAAATTTGATTGGTTGAGTAGAATTATGGACGGCTTAGATAAACTCGGCGAAGAAGATTATATCCTCTTTGATGGTTTCAAAATCGTCCTATTTGGATGGTATGGCGGTGAATGGAATGGTGATGTAAGCTTTGGTAATACGCCCAAAGAGGTAGTACTAAACATGTCAAGAGGCAGTTGGAGTCCAGAAGAAAATGGCAACCCTAAAGAATACATGGCAGGGGTACAATATCGATCTTTCCAAGAACATACATCCCTTTACCATGATGAAGAATCATTCTTACAACTGCTCATCAAAGATGAATCTATGAAGATTTACAAATGGGAATGGGAGCCAGAAAAAGAATGACTATAATTCATGACTTTACTTTTGACTAGCATTCAACATTGGGATATGTATCCATCTTCTGTCATCCATGGTATCATGTCGCTAGTTGAATCTTCAAACAAGCCGTCCCATCCGCCACTACAAATTCGATAATCGCGATAATCATAATCGCCTGCAGCATCAACTCTAAGCCCTGAGAAACTAACCGACCGGTCGCCCAATTGGTCAGCATGACCCGTAACGATTTTTACATGAGAAACATTCTCTACAGTATTATCAAAAGCATGCCTAAACCATTCGTCAAACCAAAAGTTACCCTGAGGGTATTCATGTGAAGCATAGCGTTCATAATCGCCATACATGTAAAGTGAGTCAGTTTGTTGTACCCATTGCGTACTACTATCTGCCATAGTATAGACTTCAATACC
>JAQXFJ010000079.1 GCA_029250385.1 Candidatus Poseidoniaceae archaeon
GGTATTCGATATAATGACCATAGCTTTCTGTTAAGCGGTCTAATAGATAACGAGAGACCCATAATTCATCGCCTGCGCGTTTTGCGCCTTTAGCAAAGACTTGGTATTCCCATTGCCCACAAGCTACTTCTTGGTTAATTCCTTCAAAGTTAATTCCGGCTTCTAAGCACAAATCTGCATGCTCTTCAACTAGGGAACGGCCGTGAGTATTTTTACCGCCGACTGAACAATAGTAGAGGCCTTGGGGGCCGGGATACCCACCGACTGGGAAACCTAGTGGGAGTTGGGTTTCAACATCCATAATGAAATATTCTTGCTCATAGCCGAACCAAAAATCATTATCATCGTCATCAATAGTTACTCTGCCGTTGGATGGATGTGGCGTTCCATCAGGATTCATTACTTCACACATTACAAGATAGCCGTTTATACGCTGAGGATCTGGAAAAATTGCTACAGGTTGTAGCAAACAATCTGAATCTCCACCTTCTGCTTGTCGTGTAGAAGAGCCGTCGAACATCCATACTGGGCATTCGTCAAGATTGCCGGAGAAATCGTTGCGCACCATTGTTTTGCTGCGCATGTTCTGGGTTGGTTCATGTCCATCTAGCCAAATATACTCTAACTTTGCTTTATCCATCATAGGTATCGATTCGTTCGTATAATGGACGGTATATTAACCATACGCTCATTTATTATAATCTGTTTTGTGCTTTATGGCCAACTATTGTGCTTTATTGTAATCATTTGATTTAAATTTTGTTTGTTTTTTGTTTTTAAGGTATTCAAATGCGCGCTGAATGTTGCGGGATTGGGCGTTTGAACAATGATGTCAAATTAGTAGTTTCAACGCCAATTTGTTTAGCCGGGCAAACATCTATGCTCTACCTCGGTATGGTTCAGTCATGGATGATAATGTGATGACTATTGAGAACACGCCGGAAATGCGCGCTTTTATTCAATTGTGGATGATGAGTGGAGGTATGGTGCTAAGTACTGTTAATCAGATCTTAGAAGATGGTCGAACAATTGAGTTGCCACCTATGCCAGGTAGAGACTTCAAAAGTGAAATAATCGCATTAAGTGAATCATTCAACAAGATTGTTTCGAGGCTGAAGTAATGGAAGTCCCCACAGGGAGTCACATTCGCAGATGGCGAAAGTCTCTATCGATGACTCAAGCGAGGCTTGCTGAATTAAGTGGGGTTGCTCAATCGATAATTGCTAAAGTAGAAAATGAGGCGGTTGACCCTCGCTCATCGACTCTACGTAAGCTTGTTGAAGCCTTATCAAGGTTTGAAAGTCCTGAAAAGTTACACACTGTTCGAGATGTAATGGTCACAGATGTAGCGGCATTAAAGTTCAATGATACAATTCAAACTGCAATCGATAATATGGTCAAGGATGGAATTAGCCAACTGCCTGTTTTGTCAGAAGATGGGGAAATTTTAGGAATTGTTTCAGAGGAAAGTATCTTGCAAAAGGGCGCGCATCGAAATGGTTTAGTCGGGCAGGTGATGCACCCTGGCCCTACTATTGTCGACATTGGTTTATCGGTAATTGAGGCACGAAGAAGGCTTACCGAAGTTGAAGTTTTACTAGTAGTAGAAGGAGATATTCTAGCGGGGTTAGTTACCAGAATGGATCTTGTCCATGCTTTACGCCTGAACAGTATTGGTTGATTATTGGTTGTTAGCGGCTGTCTCGCCTTGGGGAGTAATCAAAACGTTGCTGCCATCTCGGTAAATCACCGGTATTTCAACTGTTGATACGCTTGGAATTATATGCATCGAACAAGCGGGGGTGCAGGCAGGAGGGAGATAATCCTCACCAGATTCTGATAGAACGAAGGTGATTCCGTGTCCTGCTGGAAGTAATGCATCAATCCCTTGAAATTCCATTAGCATAGTTACTGTCTGGCCTGGCAAGACAGTTTGTGCGTCATAACCACCGGCATGATAACGAACGTCCATAGTTGCGTGTCCTAGCCTGATACCTGTTTCAGAATCTTGCATTTCGATAAATACTTGGCCGCCGTCAAACGATGGTACAACTGTTAGGTGGAATGTGGCTAGGCCAGATATGTGTGTGTCATTATCTTCGGACATTGGGGGGCAAGATATGGTAACTGTGGATTCCCCGCCAAGAACTAAGCCGCCAGTTCCTATGAATGCCCCAGAAGATTGGCATTGAGACATATCAAGTTGAATGCGTTCAATATCTTGTGGTGGCCATGTCTCTTCTATCCTCCACTCTCCATCATGGCGTTGTATTTGCGCATGTTGATCTGGTTTAGGACCAATGTCTTTGAGGTAATATTCCATCCATTCAAACAAATCTTGACCCCAATCCCAACGAGTCATGTTGTGAATCGCTTCACCACCATATCCTGAATCTTGGGCGTTGTGTTTACTCCACTGGTCGGGGTAGTTATGCTCCCACTGACCTAACATCCCTGCAACTTCGTAACCCGCATCAATGTACGCCTGATACCAGTTAGTTCCAGGAGGTCCGCCAAATACTTGGTGTGGATCAACATTCCAATCTTGCATGCCTTGAACCCAATAGATGCTGCCGTTGTATTTGCCCAATGCCTTATCAATATGGCTTCTTTCATCATAGTAATTATCCATGTAAGGGTCCATTTCACCCAAGCCATATCTTGTAGGTCCAGCGAGGAATCCTTCAACGACATCGGCGCATAAGTTATCCAAATCATCGTCGTCATAGTCAAGAATACTGCTACCGTAATTTGAATGCATTATTTGAGAACGGGCTTCAGCGCTACCGTTTTTGTACAACAGTGGGCCAAGTGCTGTAGTGCCTGAAATGGGCACTATTGTCTTTAGATGTTCACTGCCTTGGGCTGCTGCCTCCCAAGCAGTTGCCCCTTCGTATGATTTGCCGTAGATTGCGACGTTACCATTACTCCAATTTTGCGTGCCAAGCCACTCAACTGCAGAATGTATTCCTAATCCTTCACCGTCGCCACGGTAATCAAAGCAGCCACTGCTCTCTTCTGTGGCAAATACGGCGACTTGGGCTAAGGCATATCCGTGTGGAATGAAATTGTCATAAATGAACTCCCCTCGTCCAGCAGCGACAATGTTTGTTGGATTGGATTCGTCGCCTGGCTGACCATAAGAGAAGTAGGGCGAGATTACGGCTATGACTGGAACTTTATCGCCAACTTCTGTGTTAGAAGGCAGCCAATATGACAAGTGTACGTCTGCACTATTTGGCCCACCAACCCAAGTACCGGTGGTATCAACAGTGATTGTTGCCTCTTGAACATCAAGTGATTCGTGGGGCCCGGGCTCTAGTACCATAGCATAACTACCGTCCCAATCCCACTGTAATTCGTGTCTGTCATAAATATCAGGATAAATGGCCTCTGTGCCGTTTTCTGCTGAATCATTGCTTGGTGAAAAGCAGCCTGACAGTGGCAGCATCAAGCACATGAGGGCCAATAACACTGCCTGACGCATGGTTATCGGTTATGGTTCCCTTTCAATAACTTGATGATGATAATTTAATTCAATTATCCGCAAGTTATGAGTTATATCACTGCTTGGATGGTAACATGCAACCGGAAGATGTGTGGGGTAATCGTTGGCGGGAATGTACTCTGGCAATGGCTAAGCGATACATGACTGTGGCCTGTGAAAAACAAAGTCTGGTTTGCCTTGCTGCAGATCGAAAAACCATGTCTGGATTGTTTGAACTTCTAGAACAAGTTGGACCTAATATCGCTGCTCTCAAAACGCATGTTGACCTAATCGATGATTGGACCGCAGATGAGTGGTCTAGATTCTGTGTCGCAGCAGAACGGTACAATTTGTTGATTTTTGAAGACCGTAAATTCGCTGATATTGGAAAAATTAGCCGTTCACAAATGGCCGGAATATATGACATCCGTTCATGGTCAAACATAGTAACAGCCCACCTTATATCAGGCCCGGATATTGTTGATGGCCTGCAAGCTGCCTGGCAAGATGTTGGTCGTCAAGGTGGGGTTTTGTTGCTTGCACAAATGTCTAGTAGAGGCAATTTACTAACTTCTGATTATTGTGAATCTGTGGTGGCCAAGGGAGTGGTTAGCGCTGGAGTTCTAGGCTTCATTGGCAATGGTTCAAGGCCTGAAGAACTAGCAGAGTTGAGAAACAGGGTTGGAGATGGTAAGATGATATGGACTCCGGGAGTAAATCTAGCAATTGGGGACGGAGAAATGGGGCAACGATATGGCGATCCCCGTGAAGCCGTGCTTGCCGGTTCTGATTGTATTATTGTTGGTTCAGGTATCCACAGATCAGACAATCCCGCTGCCATGGCTAAACAGTACGCAGAAGCATCTTGGAATGCACTATTAGAAAGGTGAAGTCTTTGCTAACTGCGTTTCTTTGGTTCATTGCCTTAGTTTGTTTATCGCTACCTGCTTGGCTCCTATATAATTCGTGGAATAAGGGCAGGTTGCTAAATGAGCGTCTTGAAAATTGTGATGATACTTTACTAACGGATTCTGGTGTTAAGGTTGCTCAAGTTATATCAGCACCATTGGGCACAACCGTGACTGAAAACGCAACTTTAGTTGCGGTACCAAATAATTTAGATCAAATTGTTTGAATAGGCATAATAGCCTGCACCGCCAGCGATCAATACCAAAAATAGCACGATATATTTCATTGCGCTGGGCTTCTTAACCGATTGAGCAATTAGGATACTAGATTCAGTTTCAAGAGGTGGAAGAGAAATTATTGCCTCGGGTGCCGGAAGCCCTGGAAGAGGCATCCCTGGAAGTGCTGGAAGAGGTATTGGGCCGTCGTCTTGTTCGGGTTTTATTCGATCAATTGGGTATAATTCGTCTAAATCTTCTAGACCTGGAGCCTCAGGAATTGGGCCAAGTATTGTGTCCCATTGCTCTTCAAGTACGGTTGAAGTGATTGGTTTTTGCAACCATGCTACTGCTCCTGCGGAAAATTGTGCATCAGCTGCTAGTTTGGCTAAGCGCCTTGGTGCAACAAACATGATTCTTGCCTCACCACCGTGTTCTCTCATCTCAAGTGCTGCTAGGTGTC
>JAQXFJ010000095.1 GCA_029250385.1 Candidatus Poseidoniaceae archaeon
CAGTGAACACCCACACCACTACATCCCAGGCGGCTACATCTACAGCCCGCACAATGGCGATACTGGAACTAATGGGCACGTTTACTGGACGCATTATCACGCTGGCAACTGGGTCACTGACCATAGCCAAATTTGGAATGATGTCAAGTGGGTAAACGATGTACCAGCACCAGAAGTTGGTTTCCCAGCGATTGAACAACTTGCTGAGACTCTCACTATGGGTTACTATTCGCCTGCTGGACCAACATGGATTGAAGACCCTAAGGAAACCTTAGGTTATGACATGGCTGATTGTTGGGCATCTTGTATGATTCCATTTGACTGGGGACTGCAATACGACCCACGAGGATTCTTGTTCATTTCTGAAATGGTATCGGGAATCTATGTTGTACAAATGGATGAAGACATTAACCAGAATTACCTTTACCCGCCATTGTATGCTACTGATGAGTAATCAAATTACTAACAAGTGATTTGTTATTCTTCCTCAATTGAGGGAGATTCAGCATTAAATTTTGATTCTACTTCTTCGATCGCATTTCGAAGCACTAAGCCATGATAAACTTTGATCCCTTTATCCTTAACCGTCTGGTTTACCGCCTTTTCCAGCTCAATTAGTTCATCCTTTGATTCAGCCCCCTCGATCTTAGTTAACAAATCTCGGTATTTACTCGCTCTAACGTAATATATTGCGAAGTAGGTTGGAATTAACAATAATGGAATGACTAATTCCTCAAATACGATTTCCATGAAGGCAGAAACTGAAAGTTCGAAACTTTCTGCATCATAACCTTGACTAAACGAGTTACTGTTTAATCCACCGGAGTAAAAGACACCGCTATTGATGCCAAAATAAAGATTAAACGGGGTTTCATCGGCATCAAAAATATCTGAACCACGATCTAATTCAACCGAATCAGGCCAACCATCATTGTCATTATCGCTATCTATGACGTCAGGAATGGTATCTCTATCAGTATCAAGGGGCGTTGATAGTGGGTTGTATGGGTCGTATAGAATCGTGCCAGACGATGCCGCCCGCTCTAATTCGTTACGAATCCCATCACCGTCTGCATCATCATCATAGATGTCAGGCATGAAATCGCCATCGATGTCAGAACAACCAACTAGGCGAATTTTGCTTTTGCCATATGCGGCTGGACAATTATCAGATAGCTCATGCCCGCCTTGATCAGCATAACCGTCTTCATCAGTATCAGACCAGATTTTGCTAATAGTTGGCCAAACATCTTGCGCATTTGCTACCCCGTCGCCATCTATATCCTCATCTGAATTATCCCCAATTCCGTCGAGATCTAAATCGGCATGTTCTGATGAATTATTAGGAAAAGCATCAGCGCCCATTGCAATAGTCCAATTCTCGTCAGCATCAGACCATCCATCACCATCTGAATCCAAACAGCCAATTCGGTCTTGAGTTGAATCGCCACTTGCCGCACACGGAGAATCTTGTGCTGATACAGAGGTTACAGAAAATCCTGCAACGACTACGGCAAACAGCATTATCACAACAGTTTGTCTTGATGCCATGCGTACCGGTCTGTTTGAACATTAATGGCTTTATTGCTATGCATTGTAACAAAACCTTGAAAACCCAACATTACAGCATTTAGCCATGCGATTGCAGATTCTAGTGGTAACGACTCTGTTATTGTTGCCGGCATTAAGCGGTTGTGTCGAGGAAGCAGCAGAAGCACAAGAATTTCCACAATTCTCTGCCGTGGCCGATGATGAACTAACATACAACAATTCGATAATGGCCGATGCCCCCTATATTGTGATGTTTTCTGCAGAATGGTGTAATAGCCCGTGTTATTCTACTTTGCATTCAATATGGAATGCGCAGGCAGAACTCCCAGTATTGGTGATGTCCACCGATCCAGCCAAACGCGCTGGCGGGGTCACTTTACAACAATGGCATGAATCAGCAAATGCCCACGATGACGAGGAAAACGATACTGGAATTGATTTGTCAACCTTTGCCTTCATGAAAGGTGACGATACTGCACTTGAGTTGGATATCACGACGCCGGGTACGACATTTTTTATCAATTCAGCCGGGATAATCACTGACCGCCACGAAGGCTTACTCGATGACCAGGAGTTAATTTTGTCATACTGGGAATCAGCGTCAAAATAGCCGTTTTAAATAATTGAGGCACACCTAGTACAGACAAAAGTTTCGCCATCTTGCCAAAGTATTTTCTTATGTTCAGTAAGATAAATCTCGCCACATGAGTCACATTTGAGTGAGATACTAGCAACCTCGTCTTCAGTTAAAATATATGGCGTATTGATAATTTCTGGCTTTATGCAAACACTACAGTACCACTTTTTGTTAGCCTTATTCAATTGCATTACTGCAGGTTTGTCGGTCTTGTAGCACCTAAAGCACTGCCAGTCTTTATCCGGGCCCCACACAATTAAACTAACACTGAGTTATTTATCAAATTATAAATTTCTTGAAATTTCAATTAATACCCTTATTTTTAAGTCACCTTAATTTCCGATAATTATGCACTTCTACATTCCCGGAGCAATAGCCGGGATTATTGTTTTCCAAGTATCGATAATCGCTCCGACAATGTTCAAAAAACTCAAGGTTGAAGATTTTGGTACAACTATTCGTTCTATTTGGCCAAAATTCTTCGCATTAATCTGCTTTCTAGCCCTTGCCAGCATCGGCGTTATGTTATCAAGTGGTGACGGAAACAATGTCCATCTAGGAATTTCTGGATTTACTTTGGTGGCCTCAGGAGTCTGTTATGGGATAATCCCTGCAACCAACCGGGCAACCGATTCTGGAAACAGCAAAAAGTTTGATCTGCTGCACAAACTAAGTGTTTGGCTAACAGTAGCTATACTTCTCGCAAACATAGCATTTCTATTGGTTTGAGGCGAATAAGGATGATTAAAAACAGATCTCAGTTGTACTTATTGCTGGCCATTATTATGGTGATGACAGTTGCTACGGTACAAGCAGAATCAACCAATGCTGAGGACAAGGATTCATTCAACATGGCTGGTTATATCTTTCTTGCAGTTGCCGGCTTCGGATGGTTATTTTTCTTGAGCCTACTTGGTTCCGCAATCTATCTAATAGCCAAAAAATCCCGACAATTGTACGAGCCAAAACATCCTGTAAGATGCAAATAACTTGTTATTAGAAACCAATCAAGGTTCTTTAAACAACCAAAACTTGCTTGAGCCATGAAGCACCTACTGTGGGCGACAATACTGTTGTTGTTGATGCCTCTTGCTTCGGCAGAAACATACCGCATTTCGGGTAAGGCGACTTATGCTGATAACTCAGCAGTATCGCTTGGTTATGTCTACGTAAATTGCGAACAAGGTGCTTTTGAGTGCTACCAATATCGCGGCATTGAAGCAATGACAAATGCCTATGGCGAGTTCACCGTGGTTCTTGATGCGGACTCAGAAGAAGATGGAATCGAGATACTCTTGACTCTCAAAGGTGAAAACTTCACCCACATAATTGACTTAAGCAAACATCAAAACTCTCCTGAAGGCAAAGTCTATCAAGATTTAAAGTTGCAGCAAAACCCAACTGCTTCAGGAGTGATGATGGGCTTTGGATGTTTCATCGTCCTATTTGTTGTGGCGTTTGTCTCAGTATTGTTGCGCACCGGCAGTCGTCTTTCGACTAAACGAGGTAGACTTGAGTTCATGGGGTACCGGGAAGCCAAACAACTCGAATGTCCCAAGTGTAAGGAAATGGTCTTCCAACATGAACTTGTCAAACATTTGATTGTCGACCATGATTTAGATCCATTAGACGCTGGAGAAATTACCGGTAAGGTCATGCGACGAACTTGGTCAGAAGAGGAATAAACGAGGAATTCATCAACCTCCAACAATTCCACTAATTTATGCGCATTAGTCACACCACACCGGATGGCAATGAAGCCTACGTTCACGAAGTACCTCAATTTGGCTTAGGAGTATTCCTTATGTCGAAGGAGGGCGAATGTAAG
>JAQXFJ010000141.1 GCA_029250385.1 Candidatus Poseidoniaceae archaeon
GTTTGGTTTGGTTAACGACCTAGCCAAGCACAGCACTATCCTGCGGTGTGAGGATTGGAATTTGTTAAGAGACTCTGTTCTTGAATACGGTGAATTATCAATCGGTGGCAGTCAAATCAAATCAGACATTCGGACTTCATTGGATGAAGTGAACTCTTCACTTACTCAAAATATCGCTGTGATTACCGACGATTCGCGACACGATGACCATCATATTGAGATCTTGCACAGAAGTGGCAACACTAATTCTTCACTGAATGTTAGTTCTGCTTGCTCCGGCAAAGGACATACAATCGGCACAGGGCTACTAATGATCGAAGAAGATTGTGATGGGTGTGACGCTGGTCAAGTTTTCAAAAATTTATTATTATCCGATACCGCTAAAGCAGAGTCAATACCAGAGTTGGAAGTCTTATCTGATGATGTCAAGGCAGCTCACGGTGCAGCAAGTTCTTCTGTTGATAGTGAGCAAATCCACTACATGATGTCTAGAGGTTTTTCCAAAGAGCATGCTGAAGCGCTTATTGTTGAAGGGTTTCTTGTCAACTGCTTTGCTAAAATCAATAATAACGAGGTTAGACAATATCTTATAGGCGCATTAACCGACAATTATCTTTGACGGCAGGTGAGATAATGCGTGAAGATTTCCCTATACTCCAGCGAAAAATCAATGGTTACCCATTAGTGTATTTAGACAATGCAGCAACTACTCAAAAACCTGCATCCGTAATTAATGCAATGAATGATTATTATGCCAATTCCAATGCAAATGTTCACCGAGCGGTGCACACTTTAGCCGGTGAGGCGACCGAAGGCTACGAATCATGTCGTACTGCACTCAAGGAGCGATTTAACACTGATAAAGCAATAATCACCAGTGGCACTACCGAAGCAATAAATCTAGTTGCTCATGCTTGGGGAAGAGCTAATCTATCAGACGGAGACGCAATTATTCTAACAGAAATGGAGCACCATTCAGATATAGTGCCATGGCAAATGCTTGCTCAAGAAAAGAATATCGAACTGCGATATGTTCCAGTAATGGAAGATTTGACACTCGACATGGAATTGTTTGAATCAGCAATTGAAGGTGCTAAACTAGTGTGTGTAGTACACATATCAAACGTCCTTGGAGTGTGCAATCCAATTGAAAAAATTGTATCGATTGCTAACAAGCATGGAGCCAAGGTATTGTTAGATGCTGCCCAAAGTGCGCCTCACCAAGATATTGATTTCAAGTCAATTGGCGTTGACTTCATGGCGTTTTCAGCACACAAGATGTGTGGACCTACTGGAATAGGCGCCTTACTTGTTGCGGATGACGCATTTGAAGAGATGCAACCATTCATGGGTGGTGGTGATATGATTGAAACTGTGTCGATTCACGGCTCAACATACCAAACCAATGAACAAAAATTTGAGGCTGGAACCCCGAGGATTGCAGAAGCAATTGGCTGGACTGAGGCTTTGAATTGGCTCTCTTCTATCGATATAGTCGCCGAGCACAAGAGAATCCTAGAATCAGCCAGATGGTTAGCAAGTAAGTTACGCGCCATGGGCATGAACGTATATGGCAGGCATGACAATCATGATGCTGCTGTGGTGTCCTTCCTCCATCCAACTATGAATAGCGAAGATTTAGCTCACCTACTAGATGCACGAGGTTTCGCAGTTAGAACAGGTCATCATTGTGCTCAACCACTACTAGACCGTTTACAGATTACCGGAACATTACGTGTTTCGTTATACTTTTACAATACCCAAGAAGAAGTTGAATCATTCATTGAATACTTTAGCGAAATATTGGAGAGGTTTGCATGACTTATTCAAGTGAACTTTCTGAATTGATTGAAGAATTTAAGGAAATAGATGACAAAATGGAACGCCTAGAAATGGTGTTTGATTTAGCAGATGAAGTAAATCTGTTGCCGCCACAAGAATGGAGTGACACCACTAGAGTGGTTGGTTGTCAATCAGAAGCTCATGTTAGAGTTGATGTCGTTAACGCATGTGTTAAGCTAGAATCTGGTGCTGACTCCAAACTTGTTCAAGGATTGATGGGGATTTTGACTTTAGCAATCCATGGCACTGCAGTTGCTGAGGCATTGAAGTTGACTCCCGATTTCGCTACTGAGATGGGTGTACTCAACACATTATCACCAAGCAGATCTAATGGATTTAGAAATATGTTTGATAAAGTTATGCGAGAAATAGAACAAATACAAGGTGATTAAATGACAGACAAATCGACAGTTTTAGTGCAATTAGACGAAGTTGAAGACCCCGAGTTAGAGATCTCAATAGTTGAACTAGGGTTGGTTTATGATGTCAGAATTGAAACCAATGAGAATGGCTTACACGCCGAGATTGATATGACACTCACCAGTCCTGGATGCCCTGCTGCTGCAGAAATAATGGCCGCTACTCACCGTGCAGCACTTACGACTGAAGGTATTGATTCCGTACACGTCAACTTGGTTTGGAGCCCAAGATGGGATCCAAAAGTTCACGCCTCCGAAGATGCCAAGATGGATATGGGGATTTGGGATTAACGTTTTACGACAATCGTCATCAAATCACCGTCTTCTAACAAATGTTCTAAGCCCACACGTTGCCAATCAAACTTAGCGCTTGGGCCCTTAACCCTAGCGTATCTGAATTTCCTAACGAAATCCCGGTGGAGTTTCATACAGATATTTTTGACAGTAGAGTCGTCTTTAACAATCAATGGTTCTTCTAAGTCTGCTTCTTGACCTTGTGGTTTTAGGTATACTCGCATAAAGCCGAGATTATCATAAATGAAATCTTTTAACTCTTCAAGACCCATATCTTTGAACGCTGAAATCCGCATAATTGGCCAGCCTTCGGGCAGTGACTTTGTTGCTCTGACTAGATCTTCTTCTGTGGCAATATCAATTTTATTTATCGCTACTACTGCTTTTTCATAGATTCTATTTTCTGCTAAACAGTCAACAATTTGTTCAGCAGTAGTATCATTTCTCAAGGTAACTATCGCAGAGGTATAGCCAAATGAACGAATTATTTCACCCATCTCTTCATTGGAAAGATGGGTCTGCTCGACAGTTGAACGCACATCAATACCACCCCTCTCGGTACGCTTGATGAATACAGGCGGCTTGGTTTCATTGAGTCTAAGTCCTGCATTGTGAAGTTCTCTGTGTAATACATTGAAGTGGGCATCTTGGAAGGGATCTACGATATACAAAACCATGTCTGCACTTCTAATCACATTCAAAATCTCTCGTCCACGTCCTTTACCCTCAGCCGCGCCCTTGATTAGACCTGGTAAATCTAGAATCTGAATCTTAGCACCTCGGTGTTCCATAACCCCGGGAATACAAGTTAGTGTGGTAAAGGCATACCCTGCAACTTCAGAGTGAGCATCGGTAACTTTGGAAATAAGAGTAGATTTACCAACCGAAGGAAATCCGACCAAAGCAACTGTGGCGTCACCAGATTTCTTGATTTCAAATCCTTTACCACCGCCACTTGCTTTAGAGTGGGCATGGGCTTTTTCTTCTTTCAATTTCAATTGGGCAATCTTGGCCTTCAATTTACCAATATGGGCATTAGTAGCCTTATTTTTTTGGGTTTTGTCTATCTCGGCGCGAATCAATTCGATTTGCTCTTTGATAGTTGCCATAATGACCCCAAAACAACGCTGCATGTAGGTGACTCTTGAAATCTATTGTTGAATTTACTAATTATTGACAAAAGTTGTATGCGATGACATCAAAGCAGACGAGCATTTAGAGGCAAATATGGGGATTGAGACTGTTTTACTGTTAGTAGAGCAACAAAGTCTTGAATCTATTTTGGAAATGCCGTGGAATGATGTTTATCAAGGCATGGAATCTGGTACGTTTAGGGACTTCCGACCAAAAAAATCTGACCGATTATCTCGCTTATTCGATATTGATTGTGAGGCAGAAATACTAGATTGGATGGAAATCGTTGGGGCCAAAGATGGTTCTGTGCGTGAAGTGCTGCAAAATTTAAACAAGGGAGAAGAAGGTCTCCTATTGTTGATGAACTACATGAGTCTAGGTCATTGGGAATGCTGGGAAGCAAGAACCTATCTCTACTTAGATGTGGCATTAGACAGAGTAATTGAGAGTCGAAATGATTTGTATTCTAGCACCACATGGTCAGATTTGAAACTGAAATTAGCAAATTTACCCGAAGATGAATTTGCCAACATGGTCTGCATTGATTGGATGAATAGAAGAAAACAACTTGGTGAAACAATCGATGAAAAAGAAGACCCTAAAATAATACCAACTTTTGAGGCCCACACCCGTAATTCAAAGTTATTAGTCCACGCAATAACTACGTGGGAAAATACCGAAGGGATAATCGGAATTGTTGGCAGAGAACATCTTGAGGCAGTTAATTGGGGCCATGGAGCATACAATCTAAGCAATTATTTGCATCAATAATCGACGACGGATTGAAGAATAAGGGCTTGCACCCAACACCATGCCTGAAGATTCTGATGAGACACCGGTAGACTCAGTGGGCGATGAACTTCCCCTAATCGAAGAGGGGTCTGACACTATGGAGATTGGTGTGGTTGAAGAGGAAAAAGACCCGTTGGAAGCAGCACTTGACAGAGCTGAGGTTGCCGAAAAAGAAATTGCTTACAAAGATGCTGAAATACAAAATGTCCGTAAGCGCTTCCTAAGTGAAAAGTCGGAAATGATTCAGTATGGCAGTATGGGTTTAGCCAGAAAAATGCTAACAGTCCTAGCAGATGTTGATCGTGCAATGTCTAGTATTGAAGATGGTGATGAATCACCATTGGCACAAGGACTTCGTTTACTGCGGAACAAAATGTGGCATGAATTATCCGGTGATGGAGTAACGGCAATAGATGCTAAAGAACAAAAATTCGACCCAGCCAAAATGGAAGCGATCACCACAATTCCCGCTTCAGAACAATATCCTAGTGGAGTGGTTGTTGATGTACTTGAATCAGGTTATATGTACAAGAAAAAAGTCCTAATCGCTTCTAGAGTTGTTGTTGCGTCAGATTAACCGACACTAACTCCCGAGACCATTGTTGACAAACGGTATATTGCATCATTGTCAATTAGCCACTTGACTACTATTTCTGGTATTGAAGAACTCAGAACACTTGCTACTGCATCGTCATCATAAACAGTTGACAACATTAAGGCAGTTTGGCGTACTCGCCAACCTTCTAAATTATCTCGATCAGACAAATCAATTAGATGAGCTTCAAAACCAGATTGCTGATACAAGTCATAAGTATCCTTATCTGAAGTCACTAATACTCCAACTCCGTGAGATTTAGTTGCATGAGAAACCCAATTTGGCGGATCATTTATGTCTTCAATACCAACAATTTCAGCTTGATTATCAGTAGAGTTTAGCCATGATTCAATTATGCTTTTTCGTTCCTCATATGTCCAAGGATTATCAGACTCCCACCCCTTGCTGGATGAGCCAATAGCAATAACTAATTCATCACTAGTTTGGTCGCACAACTCTAATGCTGAATTAACCAGGAATTCATGCCCTTTGTGAAAGGGTTGGAAACGCCCCAGAACAATATATCGAGTCAAATTAACACCTCAGAAAAACGAATCGACATCAACCTCTGGGATAGTAACTCCATGGTCTTTGAAGCATTCTAGCATCCTTTTGCAACCTTCAATCATTTCTTGTGAGGTCGTTTCACCCATTGACCCAACACGGAACATCTTACC
>JAQXFJ010000148.1 GCA_029250385.1 Candidatus Poseidoniaceae archaeon
CCTATGGTTTGGGATGAGGGATGCCTTCAAGGCCCGCTCCAAAGACGATGAATATCGTACTGCTATAGATATTAAGAATCACACTGTTGCTGCTGTCGATTGGTCTTTACCGGTTGAAACACGTAATAAATTACGATGAAAACTTTTAGACATCTATTTCAAGTATTACCGACTGTGCCATTCTAGAGGAGGGTTAGCATGACCGAAGAACATTTTACCAAGGCCTCGCCGATAGAATGTCGACTAATGTCTGCTGTCATGGAGATTGATGACGATGATGAGGATGTTATACAAGTCACTGTAGACGTAGCAAATGAATCGGCAATTCCAGTTGGCGGCCTAGACATCTTTATCCAAACTAGCGATAACAAGAAAGTAGAATCTGAGGAAGGTATTAGTTCTCTTGGCCCGGGATTAACCAGAACTTTCAGTTTTGAATTCCCACTATCGTCTGGAAATTGGACTTTTATGTTAAGATCCCCAACCATAGTTGCCGATCTAGGGCCATATGAGCATGATTTCACCTATCAAGCAAAGCAAGGTCGAGTGTTCAATAATGCGATTGGCAGTGGCATGTTTACTGACGCTTTTACTTCAGAATTCGGTGAATTTGGCAGTGTCGAAGAACGTGGTGTAATCGATGCTGCTGAAATCAAACTCACCTCTTATTACGGCGAAAATGCCCAAGGTGGCTCTACTGCAATATCTGTTGGAGATGCCGCTGAAACACCTGATGAAGACGCGGCGAGGACGCCCCCCTGGGAAAAATCCTCTGACATATTATCAGCACCTTTGAGTGCGAAAGCAGTCATTGAGGCTCCTGTTAATGTCGAGGAGAGTGCATCAAGCAGCGATATCTTATCGTTTTCAAAGAACTTAAGTCCAGCAAAAGAAGAAGTGCCTAAACCAAACACTGCTGCCTCCCCTCCACCTTTACCAACTCAGGCCAAAAGCCCTGATGAGCCGGTAGAAAAAGCCAGTAACACTCCTCCATCCGGCCCACCAACTGCTCCACCATCTAGCCCACCAAGTGGGCCGCCAACAGCTGCCCCAAGCGGGCCACCGTCTGGACCGCCCAGTGGCCCACCGTCTGGACCACCATCCAAATCTCCATCTGGACCGCCAAGCGGTCCACCATCGAAACCACCATCAGGACCGCCCAGTGGCCCACCCTCTGGACCACCAAAATCGAAAAAGCCAACCAGGCCGCCAATGTAGGTGAAGTAATGAGTGACGGATTTGTTATGGAATTATGTGGCAATAGAGCTGCTTGGCAGATTGTCCCTGAAAATGTTGAATCAATCGATTTAGAATCCGTTGGAAATATAATTGAAAATGCTGGATATGAAGTCGGAATAAGAACCAGATTGTGCTGGACCTTTTTTGGACCTTGTGACTTAACACTGTACCCAAGTGGAAAGTTACTAGTAAAAACTGAGAATAAAGAACTAGCTGCCGAAGTAGCAAGATTGCATGTTGAGAAGTGGGCTAAGTCATAGTGGTGAATAAC
>JAQXFJ010000154.1 GCA_029250385.1 Candidatus Poseidoniaceae archaeon
TGAAGTTATTACAGTAGCAAGGGAAAACGAAGTCCCAGTGGCGGCAGAAGTAAATCTAGTGCCTCCTAATCCCGGTTCGATACGATTTCATGAAAGAAATGGGTTCACAGAGGTTGGAGTTTTCAACCACGGCGAAAAATCAGTAACAATGCTACTACGCCCTATCGAATTAGTTTGATTACAGTTTAGAATATTGTTTAGAGTGCGAGAGCCGGGACTCGCACCCGGGTTCAAGCGTTGGCAACGCTCGGTGATAACCACTACACTACGCTCGCAGAGGTAATCCTCCGACCAAACAGGGGTATAAACCGTTATCGGAAACAGATATTATTCAAATCCAAATCTGTCATTGATGTAATCCTTGTCTTTACCTCTTCTCATCAAGACAAAAACAGCAATTCCCGCGACTAGTGTGAAAGCGATCAATATGCCAACTAAGACGGACACGGATAATTGTTCACTATCAAGACTAGGGATTATTCCGGATTCTTCTTCAACTGTTACCGAGATAGGCATCACAACAGTTGCTACATCAAAATTATCGATTGCTTGGACTAATATGTCATGAGTACCAATCGGTGTGCTGGTTCTTAATGAAATCTGGACTGTGAATATACCATCATTGGGAACCCTATCGCCGTTAATACCATTATCATTCATCTGTACCCAGGGATTTTGTTGCTCAATTGGTAAAAATACTCCAAGGTTTGCTCTAGCATTGGAAATGCCGTCTTGGTCCGTGATCTGAAGTTCAAATATTTCGGTAGTGGAAGAATCAGGGCGAGAATATTTCACGGTTCCCAAGGATATTATCTCAGGCGCAGAATTCTCAACTAATATTTCGATTGGAATTGTCTCATCATCTGGAATAAAATGAGGGCCGTACTGACTCTCTTGGTCCCGTTCACCATTCAACCATGTTGACGAAATACCGACCTTGCCTAAATCATCAATAGTAATAATTTTCAAAGACTGTATTCCAGGCGACATCCCGTTTGGAATTACCATCATAGCACTCCAAACTTGACCTGTATAATTCATCGGTACAATTTCACCACCATAGTCACGCAAGTCGATATCTACACTTGCTACGCCATGACCATCATAAGCCAGCAGATTAACCACCATAGTAGTGCCTCGAGGTCCTTGATTCGGTAAAATTTCAACTGAAGTGAGTCTTGGTGCTTGATTTATGACTGCAATATCTTTACTAAACATAGTCGTTACATCAAAAGAATCTTCTGCTGACACACTGAGTGAAATATTTCCTACTTGTAGACCAGGCACTATGATTCTGGTAGTATATTTATCGTCACCAATTGCCGTATCACCATCTAATCCACGGTCATTCATTACCACGATGCCTCCGCCAATTGGAGTTAGGTCAACGGTAACTTGCTCAAGATTCCAGTCGATATCTGAAACATCAGCAACTAAAGTGGCTACACCACCGCCTTCCGATATTACTAGACCTTCAAACAAATAGAGGTCCGAAATTATCGGTGCAGAATTTTCTTCTGCAGTAACAACTGCCGGAGATAACACTCTAGTGAGCAATTGTGATTCGGTGAAGTTAGCGATGTTATCATCCTCGCCAAATGGGATTTCTAGTACTCTGGTAACGCTTGAAATCAATCCTTTCAATGGACCTTCATCAATGATTGAACCAAAAGCAGTCCCTGTTTCTTCGCCATTATATTGACCTGTCCATGAAACAACATGGAAGTTATGCCCGTCTCTAGGGTCGTTTGCATTGGTGCCTGCTGTAACGGTTAAGAATAAACCCTCTTGACCTGCTAATCTTAGTTCATCACCGGTAATCATCGGTATAGGCATAAGGCCAGTTTCCCTGCTAACAGTAAGATTGCCAAGAGCCTCTTCTACTTCGGGAGCTTCTGCCTCTTGTTGAATCGGGCTTCGCTCAGGATACTCCTCGCCACTCGATGAGTCTGCACCTGTCTCTTCCCAAACAAAACGGACTGTACGGTTATCCCAATCTGAATATATCACTTGGTAATCCCATGTTTGATTATGAGTGGCACCTATACCAGCCCCATCAAAGAAATTACCACCATTAATCCCTGTCAGATTAAACCAAGATTCCTCATGAATTACATTCACTGGAAAGTTAGTGCCAGTTGTGTTTGCTTGGGTTCCAGTTAACTCAATACCTCTTACGACACCAAATGTTCCTTGTACATCCCCTGTAATGTCACCGTCGATGTGGATATCATCAGTGATGGTAATTCCTTGTTCTGTTAGAGTATGAAAGTCATATATCGTGCCATTGATGATGACTGAAGATTCATTATCGCTTTCCGCAAAGCCAAATGTACCGGAACCAACTAATTCTTCATTTTGGTAAGTTCTAACTCCATCAACCCATTGTTCCCCTGAACTAAATGTTTCTATATCGATGTCTAAGCGCGTCCCATCATCGATTACCACCATTTGAGCAATTGCTTCAAACCTTTGATCATACAGTTTACGAACCCCATTTTCATCCCAGGTTTCAAGATAAAATACGCCAATATCTCCATTTATATTAGTTGAGGATTCCTCGCCCTCATCAGATGATATATTCAATTCTCCATTGGCGTCAATTTTTAATCGCTCAGAAACGACGTCATTAATCAAAGAACGATTTAATTCTGCATTAACCACATCGACAAGAATCGTTGTGGTAATATTATCTTCGTTAGTAATCGAAAGCAGTTGCCCACTACCAATCGCTTCAAAGATTTGCGCATTCAAAATACCGCTTTCAATCGTCTCATTTTTCCAGATTGAATTGAGTACTAATGATAGGTTGGTACTATCATTGCCGGTTGATTCTAAAAATGAGATATTACCTTCTCCCAGTTCCCAAGAATTTACTATATTACCCGTCCGTTCTTGCCAACCTTGGCCAGCAAAGTCTAGGTAAAATCCCTGTTCGCCTTCTTCGTTGGTA
>JAQXFJ010000185.1 GCA_029250385.1 Candidatus Poseidoniaceae archaeon
TTCCACCATTAGTAGTTTCAACTAGCGTTACTATGGAACCGATAATAGGTTCGATTATTGGTTACGCATTATTTAATTCTGGTTTGCCTGGATTTTGGACATGGATTGGTGGCCCAGTCCTAATCTCGGGTATCGTATTAGTCGTAATTGGTACTCCACAACAAGATACGAACAATGAAACACTGGGTGTGGCGAGACAGGAATAAGGATAGATATGACAGAAGACTCCACTCTAGGCTGGTTACTGCTTACCAATGATGACGGAATTGAAGCTATTGGTATGAAGAAATTAGTTCAAAAATTGAATTCCCGTGGTCACAAAGTGGTGGTTTTTGCACCCAAAGATAATCATTCAGCAACTGGTATGCGAATTAATTTAATGAGGCCAATCGAATGGCGATATCGAGATGATTTATTCCAGTCTTGGAATCTTTCTTCACCTGAAAATGTGAAGTTGTTAGAATTAGAAGGCTCACCATGTGATACTATGATAGTATCCTTAGATGGAGGTCTGCAACATATCTTGCCAGACATCGTCCCAAGATTAGTTGTATCAGGGGTAAACCTTGGACCAAACATGTCACAAGATTCCTATCATAGCGGTACAATGGGGGCAGCAAGGGAGGCTGGACTGTATGGTATGCCAGCAATTGCTTCATCACTAGCATCTTTTGATGACACAAATATGGACATTGCTATTGACTCAACTGTAGAATTTGTTGAAAGAGTTCTAGAGTTTTTACCAATGGTTCCCCAAAATTTGCGTAGACCTAATCTTGATTTTGACCAAGAATATCTTAGCAATTGGCCTTCACCAGATAGTCTCGAGTTTTCGAATGCTAATGAATCTCTAAGGAGTGCATTTTTCCAAGGTGACTTAATGCTTAATCTGAATGTTCCAACAGATTGGTCGGGTCAATTCACTAGTACCAGGCTCGGTATGCGATGGTATCGTGATGCCATTAGTATCCAAAATGATGATTCGCATTCTACTGCAACTTTCACTATTGGTGCTGCGAGTATAGATCACACTCCAATTGGTAAGAGTGATTGTGATGCAGTGGAGGTTGAAAAAGCTAGTATTTCATGCTTGCCAACTTGGCCTCAAACTCATCCCTTAGCAGTTGATGGGCAAATCTTGAAACATGCTTTAGAGGAAGACCAGAAAGGTTATCCTGCTTGGTTTAATCTAGGTTAAGTGGTACGCTTTGGTCTAATAAGAAATGGCATATTCCTATTGCAGTGTGACCCTGTAACCACTGTTTACCAATTGAACGGCAAATAATATGGTTGTCGATTTCTATAGCTAATGGTTTGTCATCACTCAAAATAAAAGTCAAGTCTAAATCGGTATTGCTAATTTGTTCATTAGTTAGTTTAGCATCCAAAGACCACAAAGATTCTTGTTCTGCATCTAGTACCACTATTTTCGATGTTGAATGTTCTCTTATTGTATCCTCAATATCCCCACCAGATTCATACAATCCGTCAGATTCTCGACGCCAAATGCCAATTGGTGGGGTTGGTTGTTTGATAATTTTAGCAATCAAACCTGCAACTGAGCGCTCTTCAGCGTGCATTCCACGTATTTCATTGCCAACAAATTTTATTCGACGATATGGCCCTGGTCCACCTTGCAAGTGAATAATTACTTCAGTGTCTTGGCGGATTCCATGGCTGGTTAGTAATGACGACATAATCGCCCTAACCAAGACGTCTACCCTTCCTGCACCACTTGCCAAATCACTTATTGGCAGTTTTCCTTGAGACATTGCTCTATGCCCAATTATGACAAATCTGCGCATGAAAACACCTAGTTTCCTCGTTCAATCAAGGTTCGAACCGCGGTGCACAAATCACCGATTGTTGTTAACATAAAATCTGAACCAGTTCTGTCCACTAAATACGCTCTTGGTTTACTTGAATCATTGATGTCTTCTAAGCGATTAGCCACTACAGCAGTCATATTAGCGTACTCGATTTGAGCTAGAGCTCGTCTAACCAGTTCCTTTTGTTTTATTCCTGTTTCCAATTTGAATCCAATTCTCACAGAACCTTGACACTTTTTGGTTAATTCTAAAATATGCTTTGGGCTTTCAATTAATTTAACTTCTAATGGACCTTGCTGGCTGGCTAATTTCCCTTCTGCGCTATTTTCAACAACGTAATCCAATACTGCAGCCGAATGAACCCAAGCCTCTATGTTATCATTGGTAAGGGCAAATAGTTCTTTTAGCATTTCACTTGGTGAATCGGCTGGTATAATCAATGGTAACCAATTTGGAGTTGCGACACTCGTAATCCCCTTTACACAAGTCACATCATGACCATGGCGAAATAAATCGTCAGCAATAGCAAAACCAGTAGAGCCACTACTAGTGTTTTGAATAAATCGAATATCATCAATTGGTGAGCGCGTAGCACCAAGGGTAACTACTACAGATTTTCCATGCCCTTTTCTAGAATTAACATAATTTGCAAATCTTGCAACAATTTCTTGATGAGGTGGGGTTTTTCTTTTTCCTTCGACTTCCTCGCCCCAATGTACCTCAATTCCTTTGTGCCTAACTTCATCCACTAATTCCTGGGTGACTGGATCATTGGCTAAGTCAGCATGCATGCTTGGAATCATCATTACGGGACAATCTCTTGTTCTTGCCGCACTAAGGGCCATCAGAATAGGTCCGTGTTGTAATCCATGTAGATAACTAGCCATCAAGTCTCTTGTAGTCGGGGCAATAAGAATCCCATCAACTTCTTCTAGGGCAGTCAAATCACTTTCCCAGTCAGTTATTACTGGTGATTGTGTAGCCCATTCTATTGCTAACGGGCTGATTATTTTCTGCGCAGAATGCGTCATCATAACACTTACAACAGCTCCATGACGTCTAAGTTCTCTAGCCAACCTGACTGTATCAACTGCAGCAATTCCTCCGCTCACGCCTAACAAAATACGCTTCTTTGCTAGGCTATCGCCACGAATTTCAACATCCGTATCACGCATCGCCATGGTTGAGGCAACGGCTGTCCAAATTTGACACCTTCGTTGAATGTGTTTATGATATTGTAAACCAATGGTTCAAGATTAGTGAAGGATAGCAAAGCCACATGGGCCCAGGTAGAGGTGACCAATTAGTGGTGGCAGGGATGAGTCCTAACTCCCTGACTTCTAGTAATAGCGTCTTTGATAGAATCCACCGAGGTACATCATTCATTGTTTTTATTGATGGTCTCATAGTGATGTATTTATTCTGGGCAATCTCATCAATGATTTCCTCTTCTGCATCAACTGCTATACTCGGTTTTGTTGCAGTGGCCAATTTTGTTATATGGAGTTCTTACAGGAATCGCACAAAATGGGCATACTGGCCAGCAGCAACCTTGATTTTAATCGCTGGACTGTTCTTTGGCATAAACGCAATAGATTCATTATTTATCGTTATAACTGGTAATATGGGTGGTCTGCTGTTCTTATTCTTGACTGGATGGGCTACTTTCGGTTCTTTCAGGAGATTTTTATATCACTTTAATCCAATGTATAAAATTGGATATTTCAATAGTGATTCAAATTCCATGGATTTCCAACTAGAGCATGGAGAAATGTTAGCTGCATGTCCTAAGTGTATGGCTGTGTTAGCCATAAGACCATCAATGCTGAGTTCTAGTGATAAATGCCCACACTGTCAAGCATCACTGATAGATCCAGAATTAGCAGCCAAGTATGGTGCTGTTGAAGAGGAGTGATACCAATCAGCGTGATGCTAGAGTTAGGTTCTTCCACATTTCTTCTGGAACTTCCATAGCAAGTCTAAGACCACCCATAGCACCAAGGCGAACTGGGTCGTCTACAACGTGTACACTAACATCTCCAAGATCTGAAAGTTTTCTCTCAATCATTGCGCCAAGTCCGCTTATTCCTGAGCCACCGCCAGCTAGTATCATGTTTCTTCTAAAAGCGTCTTGGTATTCTGGGTTAGAACTTGCAATCAGTATCTTAACGTTCTCTACGATAGGGTCAACGATTGATTCACAAGCTTTTTGAACACAATCAGTGATGTCAAGAGTCATTGCTTTACCTTCAATAGAAAAGTCAACCATAATTGGTCCGTCAGGAGTTGAGGTGCTGACAAAGGAATGTTGCTCCTTCCATCTTCTTGCCATATCCTTGGTGATTTGAGCACCGCTATACTTTGATTGAACTTCTTCGATAATTTTTCTGTCGACATAGTCACCTGCATACTCTGTATGCATCTGGTCTTCAGGGGTGGGGATAGTTCCGTACACTCTGCACAAGTCAGTTGTACCTGCTCCAATGTCAATTACTAGAGTATGTTCTAACATGTCAAGTGCATATGCTACAGCAAATGGTTCTGATATAATCATAGCAGCGTTGACTGTTCCTGCTGCGGCATCGAAGATGGCTGTTTTATCAACGTAACTTGCTTCGGCAGGAGCGCCGATAACAGCAACTACACGGTCGTAGGTTTCTGGGTCGGAAAGCGAGATTAGGTGGGTAATGAAGTGAGCAATGAAATCTCTGTCTTCATTGGTGTCTTTAATTACCCCGTGTTCTAGAGGTCTAAACAGATTTAGCGCAAGTCTATTCTTGAGGGCTTCTTCACCAAACAGAACATCTCTCTTCAAGAAATTTCGTGCAATCGGGTCCTTTGGTGTACCAATAACAGTTAATTCTTCTTCTTCGTGACTATCTGAAGAAACCATCACAGAGCGAAAGGTTCCTAAATCAATTCCAATATACAATACATCTCCAGCCATATGACTCACTCACCCATCCCATTGCGACATACCTTATGAATAATCCCTATGGAAATATGCGATTTTAGGTTCCTAAAAGGGCAATAACAAATCTATAGAACAGTCGTCTGTGAGTGATTTTCGAAGTCAACACCACTCTTCGCATGAATGACAGTACCATGTTCCATATTCAACATATAATTCGGCCATTGCTGAACATGAAGTACATTCTTTCAAGGTGTTTTCACCGCACATTTCGATTACCATTTGAATGTGATATGCATCATCGATACCTAATTCCTGTCTAAGTGACCACAGTAATTGGTCTTCACTTGGTGAAATAATACCATCTTCTAGGACCATCTCTACAACATTTCGATAATCTTCAAAATCATTGGCATTTCTAGCATCTAAGATAACACCATTCTTCTCAGCAACAATATCAGTGCCACCTGGGTCATCAACAAACAAAACGAGAGATTCTGGCCTTAGGCTCTCATTTCTTAATTCAAATGAAACTCTCGTTCCTTTAGAATTGGCAAAGACGAGATTTGATTTGTTGTTTATTACATTGGCAATTGATCTAGCAGTCTCTTCAGCGTTGGCACCCCTCTTCCAACCCATGCCATCATTAACGTTGTATGAATAAAACTCAGTACCCTTGGTGGGGTATTCTAAGCGTATCTCTTCACCACCATCAAAGCCATTTGATACAATGGTTAGTGCTGCAACTTCCGTAGATACTATGTTGTCTTCATCATCAAACATAATCATAAGTGGTTTTCTTTCTTCAGTTGCGGTATTGAATCTGCCTTGCATACCGCTCATCCACTTGTCCTCCAAGCGTGCTAAACTGGCTTCTTGTTGTTCTGACAAATTATTTTCTACGCCAAGAACATTAGCTAAACCACCAGATTCGACATCTTTTTTGAATTGATCTATTAATTCTGCATCTCTGTGATATGTTGGGATGTCACTTTCTGACTTTTCCACAACGTAATCTGGGTCAGCCCATTCATGCGAACAAGTCACACATCTTAGGTAACCTGCCATGGAGGAATTTTCAGCCTCTCCACCGCAACGTGGGCATTCTCCACCTTCATTGAAGGATAAATTTTCGACAGCATCGCGCCGACCTTTCCGGAGTCCGCCAAAGCCCGCCATATGCTTGCTAAAGTAGGTTTTTTCTATGAATGCTTTGCTTATTATTGACCTGGATGTATTCTTGCTTTAGTGCCGTATCGTACAATTCCTTCTTGACCGTACAACATTCTTACTACGAATTCTACACTGTCACCAATTTTTGGCTCCATGTCCTCATCATCAACCATCAAGAACACGCCCTTCGGTCCTTCATCAAATTCAACCATCACGGTGCTTAATCCTCCAAGGATAGGTGCCCGAATGGCAAACTCTGAAGGTGCGCCAGCAGCACTCAACTTGGTCCAGGTCAACACATTCGCCTTTGGGGATAGGTTAGTACTTTCTTTTGACAAAGTGACTCCATCACTATTCATTTGCCTTGGCGGCCATATTATCTTGTCATCATTTTGTGCAATTAGAGACAATCTTGATGACAAGCTTTCATCATATTGTTGCTTGGATACATATGCTCCCTGGGATATATTGCGAATATCTAATTCTGCTTTCCAGGCAATTTGCATTGATTGATATAAATTTACATCCATTAATTTGGAAGGAATCTCTACTTGCTCAATTGTTGAGTGATTCGTACTTGACAGATATACTGAAGCATCATCTCCACACCCTAGAATACTGCCATTTTTGAGTAATTCGATATTGGTCGCAATCTGTAGTACTTCAAAATTGATTTTTTCATCAACACTGTCGATGGTAAATTCTACTTCCTGGCTTAATAGGTGTTTAATTAGGGAAATTGCCATAGTTGTATAATCACTGTCATGTCCAAAAACGCGGTCATCATCAACTATGT
The DNA here is from genome assembly GCA_029250385.1 of Candidatus Poseidoniaceae archaeon. GTDB lineage: Archaea > Thermoplasmatota > Poseidoniia > Poseidoniales > Poseidoniaceae > MGIIa-L1. Next base: position 6,710 of record JAQXFJ010000185.1, read on the forward strand.
AAGGAGAATATATGGTGAAACAATTTGACTCAGATGAAATCAAATAACCGTGGAAATTTACTAACTCACTCATTTCGATTTCTCCCATATACGTGAACTGCACAGGTGGCACCTGAACCGCCAACATTGTGCGATAATGCGTTTTCAGCATCTCTTACTTGTCGTGATTGCTCGACTTCGCCTCTTAACTGCTTGAAAATTTCAACAGTTTGTCCTGTTCCAGTAGCCCCAAGAGGATGGCCTTTTGATTTCAATCCGCCACTAGGATTAATGCATACATCGCCTTCATTTCTTCTTCCAGCACCGTCTCTAGCGAATTTCCCACCATTACCACGTTTGGTAAAACCAAGGTCTTCGGTTGCTAATAATTCAGCTATTGTAAAGCAATCATGCACTTCGGCTAAATCGATATTATGTGCTTCAATACCAGCCATTTTGTAGGCTTTCTTTGCAGCATTTTGAGTAGCTATTAGTTGTGTTATTGATGGTCTGTCATGTAGTGCAAGATAATCTGAAGCAGCAGCCGAGCCGTTAATCCAAACTGGGTCATCAGTAAATTGTTTCACTACATGGTCAGCCGCTAAGATCACACATGATGCACCATCAGAGGTAGGACAACAATCGTACAGTGTTAGGGGGTCAGCAACCATAAAGCCGTTCTTGGCTTTGTCAAAACTAACATCTTTTCTTATGTGAGCCATTTCATTATCTAAGCCATGCCAATGGTTTTTGACACTGATATTTACTAAATCGTCATGAGTTGATTCAAATTCATGGAAATACCTTCTGGCCATTAAGGCATAGGTCCCAGGAAAAGTTAGACCTGCCAACCTTTCCCATTCGGTGTCTCCAGAAACTCCTAACCAGAATCGTTTTCTTTCAGGTGTTAAATCGTTCATTTTTTCAATACCACCCGCAATCACAACATCTGCTTGACCACTTTTTATTGCCATCCAAGCATCTCTAAGGGCGAAACCAGAGGATGCACAAGCATTCTCTACACGCCTGACTGGTATACCTTTCATGCCTGAATGTTCTGTTAACAACGCCGCAGTATTGCCTAACTGTCCACCGCCAAAGGCTACACTCCCGATATATGCTTCATCAATTTGTTTCGGTTGAAAGTCCTTGTCGACGCTTTGGAATGCATTGTAAGCAGCCTCTGCCCACATTCCTTTCATGCCTGATTGATGATTACCATATTTTGTTTGTCCTGCACCGACAATGGCAACATCAACCATGTTAACCCCAATGGGTCACAGCATTTGATTAAAGCGGTTGATTTTAGTTATTCTCAATTAATATTCAAACAGCCAAAAATTCCGTAGATACTAAGAACAACCCCCAACCGGCTATAATCATGCTACGACAATGTAGAGAACGGTCCTGCTCGATTAACAATGGACACTTCAATGGTTCTAACTGCCCGATATGTAATGAAGAAGGAAAATTCATCATGAGTGATAGGGAAGCAAATTCCCTTGGAAGAATCCTTGCACTGGTGCTTCGTCATGCTCCAGAAAAATTCGGAGTAGATATGGATATCAATGGATGGGTGAACACAAGAGAACTTTCTGAATCTATTTCAAAGCAAAGAAGACACTATCACTGGCTTAGAGGGTGGCATTTTTCGGCAATAGCAAATTCTGATGAGAAAGGCCGATATCAAGTGGAAGGCGAAATGATTAGGGCTACTTATGGCCATTCTATAGAATTAGAATTAGATCTACCTACCGATGATATCCCTGAAGCACTCTACTGGCCATGTGAAGCAGAACAAGTCAAAGCCATTCTAGAATTGGGAATAACTGCTGGTGACAGACAACACGTCCACCTTTCCAAGACAATCAATAAGGCAATGGAAGCTGGACATGTTAGAATTGCTAGGCCCGCAATTATGGAAGTTGATACAACCAGAGCAATTGCTGATGGCAATATAATCTATCGTGCAGGAAAATCGGTTTATCTAACTACAGATATGCCTGCTGATTACCTTTACCAAGTTGAAGCAGACGACCCAGTAATCTCTGAAATGGTTGCTAGATGGGAAGCTGAAGAAGAAGAATAATTAGATTACTTTTCGATTGCCCCACAAGCAGGGCAGAATCCTAGGTCAGGATCTAATGCACTACCACACTTAGAGCAATTTGATAGCCCAAGAGTTAGGGCTTGAGATTTGGTTGCTGGTGGTGGCGTCTCTAAACCTTCTTTCTGACTGACCAATAATAATGGGTCTATTCCATGACTAACCAATTCTGCATACCGGTTCTTGAATATAATCGCCTCTTGTATGGCTATTTCTAATTGCAGAATTCTATCGTATCGCTCGGTTTTATCATCAATCTCCATGGTTTCATCAAGACAAGCTTGCAAATGTCTCATGAATTCATCAAGTAGAGGTCCTTCTGCCATGTCTTATCTCACAAGGACCATGTTCATCAATCCTTGTGACTGATAATTTCTTTAAATTACTCAATGATATTCAATAGTAATTGGTTTTTAGTGGCAATACTATTGAGTGCACCCCTCATCGGATTGCTATG
>JAQXFJ010000207.1 GCA_029250385.1 Candidatus Poseidoniaceae archaeon
TCTAATGAGAGCTCTTGGAATTGATAACGACCAAGAAATCTTTACTGCTATTGCAGGTCCAACAGAGACCTTCAAGTACATTGTTGCCAATATCAACGAAGTTAATGACAACGAAGAGTATGCAGTGCAAAATATGCTAGAGGCTCATGAATGGTTACAAAAGAAATTTGCTGCAGGTCAGCAAAAAGATTACCGTGAAGCAAGAGTAGACCAATTACTTGATAGAGAATTACTACCTCACTTGGGCGACCAAGGAACAGACCGAAAGAAGAAAGCGGTTTTCCTCGGCAGAATTGTAAGACAAGTTCTAGAAATGGCAATGCACTCTAAGGAACCTAACGACAAAGACCACTACGCTAACAAGCGTGTAAGACTTGCTGGAGATTTAATCGAAGACTTATTCCGTGTTTCTTCCAATCAACTTGCTAGAGATTTGAAATATCAACTTGAAAGACACCACAACAGAAAGCGTGAACTAAGAATCACCTCATGTCTAAGACCAGATGTACTTACCTCAAAGATAATGCACGCACTTGCTACAGGAAACTGGGTTGGTGGACGTTCAGGTGTCAGTCAATTGCTGGACAGAACAACATATCTTGCTTCTCTATCTCACATGAGAAGAGTTACTTCTCCGTTAGTTAGAAGTCAACCTCATTTCGAAGCTCGTGACCTTCACCCAACACATTGGGGAAGATTATGTCCTAACGAAACTCCAGAAGGTCAAAATTGTGGTCTAGTAAAGAACGCAGCTCAGATGATCGACGTTTCAGAATACATCAGCGAACAAGATGTTAGAAACCAACTTGACGAACTAGATGTTTATCAGCCAGATGATTGGAGCGATGGAGACAGAGTTCACGTCAACGGTGATATTTACGGTATTCACAAGCGTGGAACAAACTTAGTTCGACACTTCAAGTCTGCACGACGAAGAGGAACTATACCTCCTGAAGTATCTATTAGGTATGATAGTGAAAACCGTGATATATTCATTAACACTGACAAAGGTAGAATACTTCGTCCGTTATTGATATTGTACGATGGAGCACCTCGTTTGACATCTCAACACTTAGAGGCATTAACCAATGGTGAGATGACCTTCAAGAACTTAGTCAATGAAGGAATCGTGGAATGGGTAGACGCAGAGGAAGAAGAAGATCTTTACATCGCACCAAAACCATTCGTTCTACCTGCAACAGTTCCTGGCGGCAAATATGCTGGCCGACCTCTAACTAACGAGAACGTCGAATGGACCAATCTTGGTGAACCAGGGTCAACTTCTGCCAAACTCAAGGCAAAGATTAGAATGCCTAACAATGATTGGCAAATTGCGAGTTTTTCGGTAGACTTAGAATACTCAACCGAACATACTCACTGCGAAATCGATCCACAACTTGTATTGGGTGTCTGTGCTTCGCTGATCCCGTATCCTGAACACAACTCAACACCTCGTGTTACCGGCGGTACAGCTATGGTAAAACAATCACTAGGTCTACCTTCTTCAAACTACAGACTACGACCAGATACCAGAGCCCACATTTTACATTACCCACAGCGTTCTATTACCAAAACAAGAGCAATGGAAACTACAAACTTCGATAACAGACCTGGTGGTCAAAACTTTATTGTTGCCATCATGTCACTTCACGGTTACAACATGCAAGACGCAGTAATAATGAATCGTGGCTCAATAGATTTGGGTCTAGCACGATCAACATTCATGCGTACCTACAATGCTGAGCGAAGAAGATTCCCTGGCGGACAAGTAGAGGAAATCGAAAAGCCAGGTTCTTCTCTACAAGAAGTAAAGGGACTAAAACCCGATGAAGCATATATCCATCTTGAAGCAGATGGATTGCCACTACCAGAAAAATACCTAGAAGGTGGAGATGTACTTGTCGGTAAGACAAGCCCTCCAAGATTCCTTGAGGAATCATCAGGCGGTGCTTTCTTAATGGCGCAAGAGCGTAGAGAATCATCTATGCTAATCCGTCATGGAGAAAAAGGCTGGATAGACAACGTGTATGTCACCGAATCTCTAGACTCCGGTCGCTTGGTTAGAGTGATGGTCCGTAGTCACAAGGTCCCTGAAGTTGGAGACAAATTTGCCTCAAGACACGGACAAAAAGGTGTTATCGGTAGGCTAGTTAATCCTGAAGATATGCCTTTCACCTCTGATGGTGTAGTTCCGGATTTGATTATCAACCCACACGCAATTCCATCAAGAATGACTGTTGCTCACGTTTTAGAAATGATCGGTGGCAAAGTCGGTTCGCTAGAAGGACGACGTATCGACGGTACTGCGTTTAGAGGAGAGAAAGAAGGAAGCCTTAGAGATGGCCTAATCCGTAACGGATTTGCTCACTCAGGTCGTGAAACCATGATTAACGGCGAAACTGGACAGGCTTATCCTGCTGAAATTTTCGTAGGTTGTATCTACTATCAGAGATTACATCACTTGGTGAGTTCCAAGATTCACGCCCGTTCAAGAGGACGTGTACAAATCTTGACCCGTCAACCAACTGAAGGTCGTGCCCGACAAGGTGGACTGCGATTTGGGGAGATGGAACGTGATTGTCTCATTGCCCATGGAGCATCCATGGTTATCAAAGACAGATTATTGGACGAATCCGATGGTATTGACATGTATGTCTGTGCTCAATCAGGACACTTGGCTTGGTACGATCCTAAGAGAAGAACCTACGTCAGTCCAATCCACGGAGATGGTGCTGAAGTATACAAGGTACAAACATCATATGCTTTCAAGTTGCTACTAGATGAAATGAAGAGTTTAGGTGTGGCTATGAGATTAGAACTGGAGGACAGAAGATGAGCAGAATTACGACCCTTATCCCAAAGAGAATTGCAAGTATCCGTTTCGGTTTAATGGACCCTAGTGAAATTAGGAAAATGTCAGCTGTTGAAGTTAAAACCGCTGATACTTACAAAGATGATGGACACGCTTACCGGCAAGGTTTGATGGACCCTCACATGGGAGTAATTGAACCGGGATTAGTATGTCCTACTGACAACTGTAAGTATGACGAAAGCCCTGGTCACTTTGGACACATACAACTTGAACTGCCAGTTATACACATTGGTTTCGTTGGTTTGATAAAAACAGCACTGAAGGCCACTTGCAACACTTGCAGTAAAATTCTATTGCACGATGAGGCAAACACTCACCCTTCTAACCCAGAACTGAGTGAGCAAGACTTCTACCGCAACAGAGTTAGAGATATCCAACTAAAACACGGTGTTGGTTCAACAGAATTTTCCAAGATTATCAAAGAAATTGAGAAGGTTACATCTGGTGCCAAGAGAAAGGTCTGCATGCATTGTGGAGCCGCCCAAGGTAAGATTACCCTAGACAAGCCGACCACTTTCAAAGAAAAGCTTGAAACTCAAGGTAGCGGAAAAGAAACCGAGCGTAAACTCAATCCTAGAGACGTGAGAGAATGGTTGAGCAGCATCCCTGTTGAACATCTTATATTCATCGGAATGGATACTGGTAACAGACCTGAATGGGTTGTGTTGAAGGTTCTACCAGTTCCACCTATCACCGTAAGGCCGTCGATTACCCTCGATAGCGGAGACCGCTCAGAAGACGACTTGACACACAAATTAGTCGACGTACTACGTATCAATCAAAGACTGCGGGAGAACAGAGATTCTGGAGCACCTCAGTTGATTGTTGAGGACCTGTGGGAACTATTACAATACCACGTAACTACTTACTTCGACAATCAAACATCGGGAATTCCTCCGGCTAGACACCGATCAGGTAGAACACTAAAGACACTGACTCAAAGACTCAAAGGAAAGGAAGGACGATTCCGTAGCAACCTATCAGGTAAGCGGGTAAATTTCTGTGCTCGTTCAGTTATATCGCCAGATCCGTACCTCGGAATCAATGAAGTGGGTGTCCCTGAAAAGATTGCTCGTGAATTAACTGTTCCAATTAGAGTAACTATGAGGAACAGAGAGCAAATGCGCCAAATGATTCTACGAGGTCCCGATGTTCACCCTGGTGTAAATTATATTATCAGAGGAGACAAGAGAAGAGTAAGAATCAATGCAAGAAGTCGTTTGATTAATGCAGGATTTAGATGTCACAACCCCGAATGTATGGAAGAAACAACCATGCGTCCAGATATTCATGAAGTACTACCTGCGCCTAATTTCCTGCCAGGTTTAGTAATCAAGAAAGAAATCAGCCGCTCTGTGATCGACCCAAGTATTGAGGTTACCAACTATGTCGTCGATGATGAGGCAACCATTGCTAACCTTCGTGGCGAAGACGTAAACGGTAATCCATTAGAAAAGGAGGATCCAAGAGCTGCTTTGCATTACAGATGGATGTGGGAATTGGAACAACTAGACAAAGTCAATCCTGAACCACTACCAGAACATTTGGATGTTACATGTCCGCATTGTGGCAGTCCAGAAGACCCAATCTATGGTGAGAGAACTGGTATTGAAGATAGACTTTCAACTTATGACCGTGATGGCAATCCCAAACCAGGTATGCTCGTTGAGCGTCACTTGATTGATGGAGATGTAGCAATTTTCAATCGACAACCGTCTCTACACAGAATGTCAATGATGGTTCACGAAGTAAGAGTTATGCAAGGCCATACTTTCAGATTTAACCTGGCAGTCTGTACTCCATATAACGCTGATTTCGATGGCGATGAAATGAATCTCCACGTTATTCAATCTGAAGAAGCCAGAGCAGAAGCGAAAATTCTGATGCGTGTCCAAGAACATATACTAACCCCAAGATATGGTGGTGCAGTTATTGGCGGTATCCACGACCACATTTCCGGTGCTTATCTGCTATCAAGACCTGGAACGCTAATTCGTGTTGAATACGGCCTAGAAATGCTTGGTAACATTGGATGGACAGGAAAACTACCTGAAGTTGTCAAAGATGAACACAACAAAGACTGTTTCCGTGGTCAAGATATCATTTCTTTGATTATACCAGATAATATCCACCTGCGATTTAGAAGTCGTTCAAATGACGATGTTGTAGTTAGAGAGGGAAGTGTTGAAGGAACTCTAGATAAGCGGGCCATTGGTGCTGAAGACGGAAGGTTGCTAGACGCAATTGTCCAAACTAATGGACCAGAAAAAGGTGCTAAATTCTTGGATGAATTTACTCAATTATCGATTGCTGCATGTACTGCACTTGGATTTACTACAGGTATTGATGACGAAGATTTATCTCCTGAGTCACTCGAGGCAATTGAAAAAGCCAATGCTGATGCAAGGACTCTTGTTGAAGAAGAACTTGCGGCATTTGGTAAAGATGGTAAAGGCTACGAAACAAGACCTGGTAGAACTCCTAGAGAGACTCTAGAAGAAAATATCATGGTCATGCTAGATGAAGGAAAGCAAAAGGCTGGTGACATTGCTAAGGATGAACTGAATCAATCTGGTTCGACAAATGCAGCGGTCAATATGGCAATATCTGGTGCAAGAGGGTCAATGGACAACCTAACAATGATGGCTGGTTCAATTGGTCAAGCAAAGGTTCGTGGAAAGCGACTAGAAAGAGGTTACAACGACAGAGTTCTAGCTCACTTCAAGCGTGGCGGACGTGGTGCTTTGGATAGAGGATTTATTTCTAATTCATTCAAGCGTGGTCTTGAGCCAACAGAGTTCTTTATGCTATCAGTCTCAGGTAGAGAATCATTAGTTGACACTGCGGTTCGTACTGCAAAGTCAGGATATATGCAAAGAAGACTAATTAATGCTATGGATGACTTGAAGGTTTATGATGATGAAATGCTATCGGTAAGAAACACTGCTAACAGAATTATTCAGTTTAGTTATGGTGAAGATGGAATTGATCCATCTAGAGGTGTGCATGGTTCTCCATTCAACATTGATGTAATTGTCGATGATGCACTAGGAACCGAAGGCGTAACTGTAG
>JAQXFJ010000209.1 GCA_029250385.1 Candidatus Poseidoniaceae archaeon
TAACGAGGTGGGGTAGTCTGGATATCCCGTCGGGCTCATAACCCGGAGATCGATGGTTCAAATCCATCCCTCGTTACCATCAACTGTATTCGTAATAGTCGTGTTTTGGTTTTAGAGAATCAAGCGCACTTTGCAACTTCGCATTTGCTGCCATCTCACCTTTTTCAATCATGGCGATTTGTTGTGATATTCTACTTGCTTGTTCCAACGCTTGAGGGTTATTCTCAAACTGTGAGCCACTAAGTAATGATAGAATCTCAGTAGCGTCCACCGGGGTTAGGTTACTAGGTGCGACCAAAAATTGTTGTCCACTTTTTGTCACTGGACCAGAATGTTGTAAAGCAGAGATAAATGTAGCAATCATTTTCTTATCACTGGTAACAAATCTGACTCCATCCAAGGCAGCGGCAACACAACCATTAGACGATTTGTTGGCTTTAGTGAAATATGCTTTTGCCTTGCGCCTTTTCCCAGATAGAGCTAGACTTTTAGCACAGCGATGCAGGTCAATATGGATCAAGCCAATGTTTGAATTTCCCCGGGCGACTCTTTTTCGTTCCCGTAACAAAGTTTTGGCGGCGTTAACTGCTAGAGTATATTTTTGCCGTAAAGTTAACACATCACATAGAATTTGTAATCCTTTGACTAACATTATCTGTTCTTGAGGTGTTCTTTTTTTATTACTTAGGAACATTTCAGTAAATTGGGTGGCCATTACTTCTGACATCTCGAACCTGCCATCTTTGATATAACTCTCAAGTTGCATCAAAGTTTGTGCCGGGTCATTCATTCCAAACATGGTGATGTTAATCCTATACCGTTCTATCATTTGATGACTTGGTAACTACAATATCGATGCCCAAAGTAGTTGTATCAATACATATTCGGTTGATTTGAGCAATATGCCCATAATCGCGATTACTGGAACTCCTGGAGTTGGAAAAACTACGATTGTGGAGTTATTCTCAGGTGACGATTTCACAATTCTATCGGTAAAAGACCTAGCCAAACAGTATGGCTGCGAGGGTGACTTTGACGAAGCAACCCAAAGCATAGATATTGACATTCACCGATTAGCCGAACAATTCGAATCAGACCTATTGGACGACGCAATTGTTGATGGCCACCTGTCTCATTTTCTAGAGGTAGATGGGATTGTTATTTTGAGGTGCAATCCATCAATATTACAAGAAAGGTTAGCTAAAAGAGATTACAGTGAGCAAAAAATCAAGGCTAACGTGGAATGGGAAATGATTTCTGGAACTTGGTCTGAGATGATTGAATTTGAACTTGAACAACCTATCTTAGAGTTAGATACTACTAATCTTGAACCAGCAGATACCTATGAGCAAATCATCAAATGGGTAAACGAGGGCTGCAGCCAAGATTCAATACCAGCGAAGATCGATTGGTTGGCTAAGTAAATTAATACGACATATCGTAATCTTTCAGCCGTAACAATCAACCCCCTTATTGAACTGGCAGGGTTTGGTAAGGGATATGGCTTTAGAGAAATTACGTAAGGTTTGGGAGCAAACATTGACTCCCATTGTTAGGTCAATGTCGTGGATGAGTCCAGCTACAATCACTTGGATTGCCCTACCAATTGGCATACTTGGGGGCCTGTCTGTTTACTTAGCATCTGCTGATAATTTCGGGGCATCAATGCTTCTTGGTGGCGGGATATTAATCACTCTAGCAATGGCATTAGACGGCTTAGACGGCCCGGTTGCACGGGCTACAGGAAGAGTCACTAGATGGG
>JAQXFJ010000227.1 GCA_029250385.1 Candidatus Poseidoniaceae archaeon
CACTATTTGCGGGTGATGGCAATGTCAGCCCGCCTGTACCAAAAGAAACCGGAGTAGACCTACATCACATGGGCGCAGAGTTCAGAGCACACGTACTAGGATTGCTTGGATTTGGCGCAGTTATTGCAGTTATCTTATTTGCAGGATTGATGCTTAGATATAGTTTCTCATCATCTTACAAAGGTAGAAGTAACCAGCTGAGGTTGCGTTACAAGATAAGGCGAAGAGGTGATCAATAATGGATGATACAATCACAACACTCCTCCGTGGAGTGGCTAAAGGAGACATCACTGTGGAAGATGCTAGAAAGTCATTGGAAGACGCTAGCCTTACCGAAGAGGAAATGGAGATGGCCATCGAGAAAGGCGTATTTACCGTAGCTGATATGGGTTCAATCGTTAGTGCCAAATTAGCCCCCTCCGGAGCATCATACCTAACCATGTTCTTCTTTGTATGGGGAATTTTCTGGTCGTGTTACTGGGTATTTTCTTTAATATATGGATTGGCTAAAGATTGGGATCAAAGGCAATTGGCATTCCATCTAGCAATGTCGTTAACTACTCTCATCATGATGGGCTTAGTATATCTAAGATTCATCTTACCTGACACTATCATTGTAAAACACGCAATAAACAAATTTATCCCTGTGCATCAAAAGGACTGGAAAGAATACAAGGTGTGATTTAATTGGCAAGAGAATATGATTTGAAACCCGCACCATCATTGGGCGGAGATGAAACCGCATATGGTGCTGGGAAAGTCATCAATCGCCGGCAATTTCTGAAATACGGATTCAACACAGCTACCGGAGTATTAGCAGCATCATTGGGTGTTCTAGGATTCACTGCACTCATTATGCCGCCCGATACCGAAGGAACTGGCGGAGAAGGCACCATACAATTCTGGGCCAAGGGTCGTGAAGATGAGGCTTGGTATGGGGCTAAACACGAAGTCAATATGACTCGTCAAGACTTTGTTGACGAAGCAGCAAAATCAAGCACTGGAACAGCAGGAGCAGCAGGAATTTGGAATGGAGTCCCAGTTATTGTAGTATATGTTGATCACGAGAAAAACAAAGACACCCCAGTATCCCTTGGTAAAGCAAGATTCCAAATGATGGAAGGATATGACGAAACTGGCAAGCGAATTGGTCATTTTGAGGACATGTCAGATGCTGACCCGAGAATTTTCCCCTCTGACAATATAGTAATTATTTACGGGCGATGCACTCATCTTTGCTGTATACCAGGTTGGCAATTAGTTTCCAACTCATTTACTGATGATTCATGGACTCCAGGCGGCGGTGATGATGGTGGAACTAAACTATTCTGTATCTGTCACTCTTCAAGATTTGACCCTACTGCCCTAGAGATGAACTCTAACAGAAATCGTTCTAGTGGTGCAACATTTAGTTATGCAGGAATAAAGGCTTCAGGTGGCCCCGCTCCAGTAGGGCTTCCGATTATACCCGTATTAATGGACGGTGATGTGATAACCGGCATCACCGATTATGTAGATTGGTTAACATATTGTGATTGAGGTGATAAAATGACTACAATGTTCTGGATTCTTTGGTTCTTTATCGCCTTCATTATTGTCCTTGTTGCGTTTACCCTGCGCAAAGAGAATGAAGAAATGCCTCGCAGAGAGATTCTGCGAGCTGTTGAATCCTCCGGAAAGATGGGTTTTGCTGAGCGTTCATTCCTTTGGGTATTCTCCTGGCTGGACACTAGATTTAGAATACAAGATTATTGGAACATGTCAAAGGGTGCCTATTATAACATGCACAGACAGATGCCATTGACTCACGCTGAAAAGTATAAACTTCGCATAATTTGGTATTGGTATCCTCTATATTGCCTAGGAGGAATATCATTCCTGTCGTTCATTATCCTAGTCCTAACTGGCACTGTACTGGGAATCTACTACGTTCCTGGCGGAAATGGAATCCCATCTCCAGCTTATTTGAGCATGCAATATATCATGACTGAATTACCGTTTGGCTACATCATAAGAGCAGTTCACCACTGGGGAACTCACTTCATGGTGGCTAGTGTATTCTTGCACATGTGCCGTGTATATTTCACAGGGGCCTATCGAAATCCAAGAGAACTTAACTGGCTGATTGGTGTAGCACTGATGGCTCTAACAATCGTCTTTGGATATTCAGGCTACTTACTACCATGGGACTCACTAGCATACGGTGCTGCGGTAATTGGCATAAACCTAGCAAACTCCAGCCCACTTGTTGGCAAGTACGTCGCAACGTTGCTGTTTGGCGGCTCTTCACTAACCGAGAGAACAGTAACTAGAATGTACTTTATTCACGTATTCATACTACCAGTCATAGTCACAGGACTAATTATAGTTCATTTGTTTATTGTTTGGGTGCAAGGAATTGCGGAGCCACATTGATCTTAGGGGGAATTAAATGGGACTAGTAGAGAATCTGGGTAGAGTAGCATCCTCATATATGGATGAAAAAGAAAAACTTCAGGCAACTGAAGGTAAGCGCGAGAGAACACGCCTAGGCCATGGATTTTGGCCGCATGAAGTATTGAGAGATATCTTGATTTTCGCATTCATGGGTGCTGTACTGTTGTATTACGCATGGATTATCCCTCCACCACTGCACGGTGCAGCAGACCCATACGCACAAGCTGGATTCGTATTCCCTGACTGGTACGTGTTGTTTTCCTACGGTTATCTTAGATGGGGCGAGTATCTACCCCAATTTACCGTCCCTACCGGTTTCATCGGAGAGATCGTCGGTCAACCAGTATTCCCTTGGAACGCTGCATGGTGGGGAGCAGCACTAACTGGAATACCTGTAGGTATTCTCATACT
>JAQXFJ010000233.1 GCA_029250385.1 Candidatus Poseidoniaceae archaeon
ATAACATAAATTATATTGAGCAATTAAAAAATGATGTTTTCTATCCTCATTATTCTAATTTAACTCCTCCAAAAGAGGCATGGGACTTTGCATCATATCAAAAATTCTTAAATTGGCTATTGGAGAATAATCATTTATTGAACGATGAATTAACTGGGAGGTGTTACCACCACACATTTTCAAATCACAAGGTGAATATTTTTCAGGGAGATATTGTAGAATTAGCACCACAGTTGTTTCATGAGAATTGTTTTATTGCAGTAAGAAAAGCATTGTCAAAAAAAATAACCAATAGATTTCCATGGTGGAAAGAAAGTTTAGTTACATTACAAACAAATGAACCATGGACTTCGAATCCAATACAAGATATGACATGGTCTGGTGCAAATGTTTCAATCAAATTGATTGAAGAAATAATCACTCTTGGGACTAAGAAATTCAAAGATAGATTTCACAATAGGGAAATAATTCCAAGCTCTTTCAACATAATAACAATAGCTAATGGAACAGGAGATTTGAATGAATTATTATGTGCTTTTGAACATTACATAACCAGTGAGAAACATGATACTCCATTTGAAATAAATCTTACCGTTATTCATATTGACGATTTTGATTATCTAGAAACTAGTCTTGACAAATCTTGGATAAGAGTAAACAAAGTAGATTAGGCAGCCTTGACACCCTCGGGCCATAGCACTAGAATGAGAGTTTTACCTCTTGTCTTAGGGGTATGAGTGGTTTCTCTATTCATCCAAACAAGTGATCCTGTTGGGTAGGTGCCATCATCGTCCCAAACCTCTCCTTCAAGCACAAGGTAGGCTTCACCACCTGGATGCATATGTGGCATGAAGGCATCAACAGTAACCTCTGAATCCGCATCATATAGCACAAGTGAGCACTTTTCTTCTCGCTTTAATTTCCCTAAGCGAACCCCAGTACCGAAATCTCTCCACGAAATATTCTCTTCCAGCCATGCTTTGTTGATGTTAAATCCAAGCCAATCCGACATGTCGTGAGTGAAGACCATGAGTGGCCTAATGGTAACAACTTGATGATTTCTTCGGATATGTTGCGTAGGTTTGAAGCGTTATGCATCTATCACAGGTTGAGTACGATGGGAGTACAGCCAATCTCTTTCCCGAATTTTCCCCCCGAGGGTCCTTGGGATGCTTATGTTTCATTTGTTATTTGGATACCACTAATATTACGTGTAATCTTTTTGCTCAATCCGTTTAGAACTGCGATTGCAAAACTCGCTCCGCATGCAGGGTGGGCATTTCAGCAGATTCGGCAATTACCAGTGAAGGGCTTTGGACTGCTTGCAGCAAATGAGGTGTTAGCGATGTTGTTTCCACCAATTATTGTCTTACTGGTCAGGTTATTATTTGATCCAATAGGCTGGCAGGAGTGGAATGAGCTATCAAATATCGGTGGAGCATTGCTGCTACTATTGTTATTCTTTTGGATATTCTTTGACATCTTTAGAATTGGAAAAATACGTCGTATGTTGAAGGCGGTTGAGAAACACGATGTCAACAAGTTGCGTAAAGTAGCAGATACTGGTTTATCAGTTCGCACCTGGTTGAGAAACTTCGGGCGTAAGAAGAAAGGTTCACCGGCTAAAGATAATCAGGCAATAGTCAAAGAAACTGGTACTAGAGCTCTTAGAACGAGTTTGATGATTTGGGGTGGTCGTGCATTAGCTGCAAGGAAATTAACCCCCGCAGGTTTACTCTCGAGTGTCGCAGTTGGTGCTGCAATAGAAGTTGCGCGTGGTGGTGCGGAGAAAATATCTGATATTGTAGATAAGAAGATGCAAGATGAATTTGATAAGGTTGCGGAAGTAAATACTCGCGGTCTGTTGTTATTGTTTTTACGTGATTTAGTAATGGGTATTGCACCACTATTCATTCTCTGGTTCATCCCTGTTATTTTGTAAAATTGTCCACTATCTTCTTGTTGAGGCTTCCCTTGGCTTAGATTGAGGGAAACCATTGGCTCTGTTAATTCTGATGCGTCACGGCCAATCTATGTGGAATGCTGCTAAGTTGTTCACCGGTTGGGTTGATGTTCCATTAACTAATCAAGGAATCCAAGAGGCCATTCAAGGCGGCAAGCAAATTGCTCACTATGATATTGATGAAGTACATGTTTCCACATTGATAAGAGCACAGATGACTGCAATGATTGCTTTGGCACAAAACGATCATAATAAAACTCCAGTATTCCAGTATCCTCAACCCAAAGGAGGCCTAGATTCAGTTTCTGAAAATGAGGCTAGAATGATTGAGTGGGCCCAAATCAAAGGTGATGCTGGTAGTGCTAACATTTTGCCAGTACATGTTTCATGGCAGTTAAATGAACGAATGTACGGTGACCTTCAAGGGCTCAACAAAGATTCTACAAGAGAGCAATATGGCGCAGAGCAAGTGAATATTTGGCGCCGGTCTTTTGATGTTCCACCACCTAATGGTGAATCATTGGAATTAACCGCAAAGCGCACACTGCCATATCTTGAAGAAAACATAATTCCCCAATTATCAAATGGTAATAATCTATTTATCGCAGCCCACGGGAACTCGCTAAGAAGTATCATCATGAGTATTGAATCACTAACTACAGAAGAGGTCTTGTCGCTTGAAGTACCGACTGGAGTGCCAATTATCTATCGCTATGAAGCAGGTAACTGGTCCAAGTTGGATTGATACGCCCTTTTTTTAACTATGACTTTGATTTTGGTTTGTGAATAATTTGTTGGGCGGTCTTCTAACCATTATGCGGCGTTTCCAAGACTCACGCATGAAAATAGCGGCCGTAACCTTACTGATCGCTTCTCCTTGGCTGATTGTACAGGTTGGGATTTTTGTCCTAGCTCCCGATAAAGAGTTTGATTCGATACCAATTTGCGCTGAAGGTAGCGGTAATTGTGCACATCTTGGGGGTGGTGATGATTACCGCTTGAATGAACAATACTCATCGATAATCAATTTGACCGCAGATGTGGTTTATGACAACTTAAACGATTATCTTGATGATAATGCCTGGGATATTTTGATTGATGAGTCAACTGATGGAACTTACTATGTCCATTTTGTTGAAGTAACGCCATTCTGGCTGTTTCCCGATGACGTAGTTGTATCGATTCAAGACGGTGGAGATAGTTGCATTATCGAAATACATTCTGAGTCAAGACTAGGTTGGGGCGATATTGGTGTTAATCCAGCGAGAATAGATGATATCTATCAATCGATCACATGAATTATTCAAACGTCGGCTAGTTCGCAGATGTCATACG
>JAQXFJ010000239.1 GCA_029250385.1 Candidatus Poseidoniaceae archaeon
CAACTATCTGATAATTACTTGATTCTAGTAGATGAAGGTGGCTCACTCGACACCCAAGTATACCTTTCAGGAACTGGCACTGGCGGTCATACTGGAACTGTTAGTTTATCGGGATCTCAAATGGTTTGGATAAGTCATAAAGATGGAGTTACTAGTATTGATGTCGATAGACCGCAATAATCATCTCCCCATAACAGCGTTGTGTACTTTGGTTTGTACCTCACGCATTCTAGATTTAGCTCCAAGTTCCCTGAATACTGCTAGAGCTCTTTGCAAATATTCCATTCTTCGAGATTTTTCTGGAGCTACGCTTCCCAAACGAATCAATAATTCTCCGATTTGCATCCTAAGGTCATTAGCCTCGGCAATTACCAGAGCCTCTCTGAAATGTTCCATTGCCTCATCATTTTTACCTGAGTCTTGTAGAACCTCACCCAGCAGAATAGTTATGTCTACCATCGCTAATATGTCCCCTTCTTCGTTCATTGCGTCTAATGCTTGTGAATAGTGGTGAGAAGCAACATCTAGGTCTCCAACCTTAGCATAATAACGTCCCAAAACAGCTTGAGCTCTAGCATGTAATTGTTTATCATTAGATTTTTCAGTTTTGTCAAACGCAGTCAAAGCATGATCTCTTGCCCGGTCAATCTCCCCTAAATCCATTAGTGAACGGGCAAGAATCAATTGTGAACTTATCAACTCAGGCTCATCATTTTCCTCAAGTATTCGTTCCACCTCACTGTATGACTCTATGGCTTTGGAGTTGTCATTTTTCCTTCTTAGTAAATATCCCATATTATTGTAACTTCTTGCAGCTCCAACAGCATCTTTTTGCTTGATAAATATCTCAAGAGCCTCTTTATGCATACTAAGAGATTCATCTAAACTTCCTTGTTTTAACGATATATCAGCAAGTGCAGACAATGCTTCTGCTTGTATTGAATTATTTTTACCCTTGACCGCCTGTTCTTGAGCAGAGCCAAATGCCACCTTTGCCTCCTCAAAACGACCTAAAAGAGATAATATCTCTCCCTTGAATTGTAGAATGTTTGCTAGCATCTCCTGAGGAATATCCTCCAGTGTTATAGAATCTATCAATCCAAGTAGTTCCATATGTCCTTGAGAGATTAGGGTTCGGCCATCTTCTACAATCATACTTGCTGCTTCGGCCATTTTATCTGAACTCAATAAGTGGAAAATTAGCTCAATTGTATACCCTGGTGTTTGGCTAGATTTCTTGTACCAGTTGCTACATTTTGCATGTAATTCCGATTTTGTCTGATCATCTATGTTCCTTAGCAAAAACTCTCTTATCAAATCGTGAACGTCATAGATTTCAGTTTCGACCTGTCTTGCTAGCCCTTGCTCAACAAGAGAATCTAAAGTGTCAATGTTTAGATTTTGCTCAGCTAGGGCTTCAATAGAAACTGGTTCTCTAAAGATAGATAATACAGATAGAACTCTTTTCTGTTCTGCGGTAAGTTTGGAAAATATCTCGACAGTGACGTAATTCTCTAATGTTTCATGGAACGCAGTAGCCGAAGCCCCTCGATTGATTAATTCTAACACTAATGGGTGCCCTCGCGAAATCCCATGAATGTATAGCCATTGTTCATCTTGCAAATCTGTAAAACTGCTTAACAACTTTCTACCCGAGAGTGAATCTAATCCATCTAAAGGCAATACTAGACTGGCAATTCTACCCTCAGCATCCTTAGAGGGAACCACTGGCTTGAAGGAACGAGAGAACAATACTAAACCAATTTTTTCATCACTGCCAAGTAATCCCAGAGCCATTGCTTGGAATGTTTGATGTAGAGTTGAATCTGATACTTTATGAAAATCATCAACAACAATTAGAGTAGGAGTACCCTCTAGTGCGCTAATTAACAGATTTGCAGCCTCAGCAGGCTTAGGTACTGGAGTTGTCGCGATGTAATCTGCGAAGGTTGAATCGCCAATGTTAGCCAACCATTCGCCTACTGACTCAAAGAAAGAACGAGAACCTTCCCAATCTTGACATCGATGATAAAGTAGGTTCCTTCTGTGCATAAATCGCTCAATAAGTTTACTTGCCATTGTAGTCTTTCCAATACCTGCAATCCCAGGAACTAGTAATGTAGTCGCTCTTGCTTCAAGCAGATTATACATATTGTCGAGTTCGTTCTCACGGCCATAAAAATGCCTGAGGCGTGGCAAATCACCCAGTGATGTTACTAATTGCTTCTCAACATGTTTCGACAAATCACGTTCAATTAAGTCAGCGGATAAGGTCCGAGAATCTATTATGCAATTGTCATCCATGTACCGAATAATATCTACTGACCTCATACTAAACGGCAAAATAGTATTTATGTCCCCTAAAGTGGTAGTTTCAATTTTACCATCCTCTAAGATACAGCGTAAATCGAATGAACGCAATTCATTCCAAGTATCCTCAGCCAGTGTTTTTCCTGATTCGGTCAAAAAATAGGCCTTTCTTTTTCTCGAAACACCTTTTACATGGGCTTGCCTTTCTATTAACAAACCTTGGTCTTTCAAACCTGCAATTGCTCTGGGAACATTCGAACGCGCAATCGCCACTGCATTAGCGATACCCATTTGTGATAACGAAAAAGGTACTTCAACACTGTTTTTGTAGTCCGAGTAATCTAGTAGATGGAGTAATATCCGTTCTTGGACACCAGGTTTTGTGCTTGCCATAACTTAATCACCCAACTACTGGTTGTTGTTTACATAATCTGGATCTGGGACCCATTGATTTTGTTCAGCATTCCACAACCATCCAGGATGTTGGGATGTTTGCTGAGCAACTACCGCTTGTTGTTGTACTGGCTGCGCTATTGCTTGTTGTGTAATCTGATTTTGTGATTCTATAGTTGGAGCTGTTTTGGCTTTAGCCCATGCATATGGATCTTCAGTAGCCTGCGCTAAACCAGTTAATTCTTCTTCATCATCATATTCTTCAAAAGTAAAGAAGAACATACCGACTGCTATAAGAGCAATTATTATCACAATTCCTATTATTATGTATAGCAATAAACTACTGCTATCTTCTTCCGATTTCGTAGACACATCGAATTGTGCATCTGTGCCAGATTCATCAGCAAATATTTGACCATCCATCTCGAATACTATCTCTCGATTATCCTTTGAACCGAGTTGACTGGCACTAATTTGCATACTCCAAGTACCATCACCTAAAACTCTAGTAGAATTAATCATTTGACCTGACTTTGAATCAAACCTTGCTTTTACTAGGCTGTCTGGCAATCCTTGCCCACTAAAAATGGCCGGGCTAGAATCTGAAACTACACCGGTATTTTCTCGTATTACTTCGAAGGAAACCTGTTTAACCAGAACATTCACTGAGCGAGATACTTCCCAAAGATCACTACCATCTGTGGCAATGAATTTTAATCCAACCAAAGACCATGAATCTATACCATCTGACCTTGTTGTAGGTGGATTATAGGTTGCTATACCTTCAGATGATATAGACATGTAATCATAATACAAATCATCTGTGGTCACGCTTGGATCATTGTACACATTGAATCTTAGTAACCCTCCTTCAGGGTCGGTGAAATAGGCACCCAAATCAAATACAGCCCCGCTGCCGCAACTATCGAGACTTTTTGAATTGGCATCACAGTAGATTACCACAGTATTCGCCCAGCCGTCAGGAGTGAAACTTGGCGGTGAATTATCTACTGAATTATCAATGGTGATAAACCTAGATTCTTCATCAGAATATGACTCACCGTCGAAGGACCTCACTATAATCTCATACATTGAGTTATGTGGAACATTGTTAGTCTTCCATAACGAGTTAGTACTCCACGACGTGTTAAACTCACCACTTTGAATTTTATCTTGAGTAATAGTAATGGTATTTGCTGCCGAGCCACTATCTCTACCATTCTTGTAAATGTCAATATCAACTCGAGTTATTAGTCCATCGTTATCCCAAACATAACCAGAGATTGATGTAGATTCACTGCCCCTGACTACTGAGTTATCTAGCGGGTAATCAAGCGCAATATTTGGTTGGGCATTTTCGTTCACTATCTTCAAATTTATGGTAACTACATCACATGTATCATCATTAGTGTCATCTTTACAAAAGTCACTATCTGCAGCCCAGATTCTGAAAGTATAATCTCCAGAAGCATAAGTAAGGTAATTCCAATCATATTGCCATGCTGAAAGAGTTTCCCCTATAGATGGCGTCAAAGCAAATTTAGAAGTTAATTGTGGGCTTGAGTCTTCTATTAATTCGAACCAGATTTCTTTTATGTCGTTTCCGTTAACACCAAAGTATGGATCACTTGAAGTGCCGCTAAATGATACCACTGGGCCTTTTGGAGAATTAGAATTATGTTCTGAGTTTTGAGCTGGTGTGTTGACCACTATAGAAGGTGCTTCAAG